>NZ_JBEXPJ010000229.1:0-12301 GCF_040611995.1 Lentzea sp. NPDC006480 | reverse complement strand
GTCCGGTCGTCGTTGCGCACGGGCTCGGGTTCGGCCGTGCCCAGGTTGCGGCTGACGCTGTCCACAATGGCCTTGGCGGCCGCGGACTCACCCTGCGCACGCGCGGCGGCCACACCTGGAAGGAGTGGCCTGGTGAGACATCGTCAGGAACCCAGAGGTGTCCATGCCCGGCGAACGGGCTGCTTCGGGTCATCCGGCCTGTGAAGCCGCCTGTCGCGTCCAGCGGTACGGTCGGTGGTCGTGAGAGTCGTCGTGCTGTCCGACACCCACGCGCCGCGGTTCTGGAAGCGGTGCCCACCGGCCGTGGCCGCGCATCTGCGGTCCGCCGGCCTGATCCTGCACGGCGGTGACGTCTGCGTCGCTGCGGTGCTGGACGAGTTGGCGCAGTACGCGCCCGTGGTCGCGGTGTGCGGCAACAACGACGGGCCCGACGTGGTGGCGTGGGGCGCGCCGGAGACCGTTGAGTTCGAGATCGAGGGGCTGCCGGTCGCGATGGTCCACGACAGCGGTCAGAAGACCGGACGGCTGGCCCGGATGCGCCGCAGGTTTCCCTCCGCCCGGCTCGTCGTGTTCGGACACTCGCACATCCCGTGGGACGAACAGGAGGACGGCTTCCGCGTCTTCAACCCCGGCTCTCCCACCGACAAACGGCGTCAGCCGCAGGGGACGATCGGGTTGCTGGACGTGGTGGACGGCTCCCTGCTGGACGCGCGGATCGTCCCGGTGACCTGAGCCCAGGCGGCGAGTTTCGGACTCAGGATCTCGTAGACGTCCGGGTCGAACCCCATGCCGGTGTGCGTGCTGCGCACCTCGACGCACTCGGCGTACGGGTCCTGGCACAGCTGCCACGGCACGATGCCGTCCTCTTTGGAGAAGACCGAGATCGCGGGCACCCGCAACGGTTCGGCGAGCGTCTTCACGTGCTCGTCGAAGCACGGTCCCCGCATGCAGTCGTCGTCGAGCAGCCCCGGCACTCCGGCGGCGGCGAGCCGGGTGAGGAACCGGGCGATGCGCAGCACGTTGGGATGCGCGCCCAGCGGGTCGAGCACCGGACTGCCCAGCATCACCAGGCCGCGCACCAGCTCGGGGTGCCGGGCCGCGGCGAGGCGCGCGATGCCACCGCCACGGCTCTGGCCGAGCAGCACCACCGGACGGCCGGTGCGCTCGACGTGCTGCTCGGTGGTGCGCAGGACCTTCGCCAGCAGTTCCGCGGTGCAGCCGACGGTGAACCCGACACCGGCGGCGGCCGGCCGGTAGCCACGGGCCCGCAGCCACGAGGCGGCCGGCGACAGACTCATCTCGCCCGCGCCGAAACCGGGCACCAGCACCACGCCCAAGCCGTTGCCCTGGTCCGGATCGGCGGTGCGCCACACCGGATGCCGCACGAGCCTCGGCACGTCCCACAACGCCCTGACCACGCTCTCGCGTGCGGCGGATCGCAATCCGTCGAACATGCCATTGGTTTGCCAGTTGTTCAGCGGCTAAACCAACTCCTCGTTCATCAGCAGGAACGCGCCCAGGCCGTGGAGTCGTTCACCGCACGGGCCCGATCGAGGTCTTGCCGAGCACTCCCCGGTAGCCGCGACGGGCGACCGGCAGGTGCGACGGGCTCAGCACGTCCTGCTTGACCGCTCGACGACACCGCTTGTGCGTTTGGCTTCGTAGCTGGGGGTCGCGGCATTGGCCACCGGTGTGGCGAGGGCGGTCAGGGTGAGCGTGACCAGCCACGCGGCCTTCCTGTCAGCCAACGGGATCCCCTTCGGTCACCGAGATGCTCCTGAGCGCCGCCTGTCCCGGCCGCCATTCGGTCGACACGGCCACGTACCTCGCGGTGGTGATCGGTCCGTAAGTCCTGCCGTCGACGCTGTACGTGACGGTGTGCGGCGGTACGGGTCCGTCTGTCCATTTCAGACTTGCCTTGACGCGGTAGGTCGCTCCGAGGTCGACGACCATCCGGCCGTTCCGCCCCGGAGTCCAGGCGCTGTGCGGCGAACCGTCGACCGCCGTGGCCGGGTCGCTCATCCCTGACGGCAGCACGGAGTTGGGGAAGGTGACGCGGCCCAGCGCGAGGTCGTTGACGGGGAAGGGCTGAGCGCCGGGCATGGTCACCGTGCGCTCGGCGCGCCCGAGCACGATCGCCAGGGTGCCGCCGTCGCGGTGGGTCAGGGTGAACTTGGCCGGGCCGCCGCGGAACGTGACCCGTCGTGCGTCGTGCACCACGGCCGTGATGCCTGCCGGGATGCCGCTGACGGTGAACCACGGCGCCTCGATCCGGGCGGTGGCGGCGGGCAGGGTGAGCGCGTACTCCGTGCCGCCGGACGTGGTGACCTGGGTGCCTCGGTACAGCCGGGTGCCGGACAACCGGACGGTTCCGGTGACGTCGGCGTTGGACAGGTTGAAGAGGCTGAGGAAGCCGTCCGCGGTGCTCGCCCGCACCGAGGGCGGGCAGTCCGGCACCGGTTGCGACGAGATCGACCGCAGATCGGCGCGCAGGTAACCCTCGACGACTCCTGCCGGCAGGACGATCGTGTCGCCCTGCACCGTGATCGGCTCGGCTGACCGTGCGACGAACCCCGCCCGTCCGTCGACGTCGAGCCAGCCTGCCGTGCTGAGGTCCGGTCGCGGGTACTCGGCCACCGTCGTCCACGTGGTGCCGTCGTTCGACGTCTCGATCCGATAGGCGCCCGCTGCCGCGGTTTCCCAGCGCAGTCGCGCTCGGTTCACCGTCGTGGACGTGCCCAGGTCGACGGCGAGCCAGCTGTCAGCCCGGCCGCGTTCGGAGCGCGCGACCGCCCACCGCGTGGCCGGATCGCCGTCCGTCGCCTTGGCGGGCTCCATGCCGGGGTCGAACGACGAGGCGGTGGTCGGCCGGCCCCGCGAACCGTCCACCTCGAAGTCGAACAACGAGTAGCCGTACGTGGGATGCGGCCGCACGCCGACCATCCGGACGTGACGCGCGGACACCGCCGGGAACGTCAGCTCGTCAACGCGGAACGCCTCGCGCGCCCGGACGGTGACCCGGCCCGTGGCACCGGTGTACGTGCGAGAGCCTGTCAGGCCGGACATCCCGGCCATCGCGAGGTTGTGCACGTCCACCCGTCCAGGCCGGGGGAGGGCGCACACGACCGTGCCGGTCGGCAGCGTGGCGGTGCCGGCGAACCCGTCCGCGAACGTCAGCAGGCTCGCCGTGCCGTCGAAGCCATCCGTGATCCGTTGGTACACAACGACTTTACGTGTGGTCACAGTGGCGGACGGCAGGAGCATCGGGGTGGCGCCGCTGATCTTGAACAGCCAGTCGTCGTGCGACGGCTGCCACGCGAACTTCGTGAACCCCGGCTTGGTCACCGTGCCCGCCCACGCGGCGGCGGACTGGTGGGCCAGCAGACCCGGACCGGCGCCATGATCGATCGCCGAAGCTGCTCGGGCGAAGAAGTCCACCGCTGGGGCGACCGGCGGGCGCAGTTCGTGCAGGAGATAGCTGATCGCGAGCTCCGCGCGGGCTTCCGGCTCGTACTTGGCTTCACCGGAGAACTTCGCGAGCCGGTGCTCCGGCGGATGTGCCTGGTAGGCGAGCAGCCGGGACGCCAGTGCCGCCTCGGCCCACGCGGCCATGGGGTCGCGCAGCACCGTCGAACGGAACGCGAGCGGGATGACGTCGCGGCCGTACAGGTGCTCGCGGTCGTCGACCATCGGCATCAGCGGCTCGCCGGCGTCGCTCATCGTCGCGAGGATGGTGCGCCACAACAGTTCGCCGTTGGGCTGCTGCAGGAGCACCTCGGGCAGTGGGCGGCCCGCGAGCAGGAAGTGGATGGCGTTGCGGCCCGAGGTGCGCCACAGTTCCGACTGGTAGTGCGGGCCGAACGAGCCGTGGTTCTCGACGATGAAGGTGTCGTGGAGGTTGGCGGCGGTGTTGGCCGAGATCGGCACACCGTCTACTGTGGAGGGATTGGCGAGGTCGGCGGCCGGCAGCCCGGCCTCGTTGCGGCTCCAGCGGCCGAAAGCCTCGCGCCAGCCGGGTCCGTCGCCGTGCCAGGCGAGACCCGGCGCGAGCGACTGGGCGTAGACGCCCATCTCCTCCAGCTTGGTGTCGCCGCGATAGCCGCCGGCCAGGCCGTTCGGTGTCCAACTGCCCGAACGCGGGTCGTCGCCGGTGCCGAGCGACGTCGTGTAGTCGGCCTGGCCGCGGGCGATCGCCTCGACGTCGGACCGGGTCGCCGCGTCCAGCTCTGGCCAGAGCAGGCGGGCGGCGAGCACGAAGTACGACTGGAAAGTGGTGTCCCAGAACAGGGTCTTGCCCCACTCGGTGCCGCCCGCCAGCACGTTGCTCGCGGCGAAGTGCTGGATCGTGGCGAGAGTGTGCTGACGCAGCACGTCTTTCTCGATGCCCGCCAGCGCCGCGTCGTAGGTGCCGCGCGTGAGCAGGACGGCGTTGCCGAGCACGACCGCGAACCCGAAGTCCGTGCGCCGGTAGTGACCCGCGACCGGGTCGTACTGGGTTTCGGCCCATCTCGTGTGCCGCAGCAGCACCTCGTAGTAGGTGTCCTTCATCTGAGCGAGGGCGATACCGGGCGCGGCGGCCAGCAAACCCGTGGCGTACAGGAACTGCCTGCGGTTGATCAGCACGCCAGCACCGCCTCCGCCCAGTCCGCGTGGTCGAAGTTGCGGCCGTCCCCGCCGTCGGTGACCCGCAGGCTCAGCATCCGGACACCGGTCACGTCGACGTCGATCGGCACCGCCGGGCCCTTGCCGCGCAGGACACCGCTGTCGTACAACGGTTTGTCGTCGCCGAACACCTGGAACGCCACCGAGCCCGGCTCCCTGGTCTCGTCGTCGAGGCCGATCTGCGCGCTGAACCGCGAGCAGCCGCGGCCGAGGTAGACCGAGACCTCGGACGGCGCGTGCACGCCGAGTCCCTCGGCGTACGTGACACCACCGATGGACAGAGCCGTGCCATCGCCGCCGGAGTTCTCGCCGTTCGAGCGGTCGCGTTCGACCGGGCCCCACCCGTTGGTCTCGCTCATGAACGGCAGCCCGCTCACCTGCGCACCGTTCGCCGGGACCGGGGGCGGCACGAACGCCTTCACCGCCTGCTCCACGTGCACCTCTCCGAACGTCGCGACCACAGGCACGTCGACAACGCCGATCCCGGGGCCGACCCGCAGCTGCCACCGCCCGCTGATCGACTCGCCCGGCGCGAGCTTGCGGCGCTGCACGATCGCGCCGGACATCGTCCACCCCTGCGGAGCGACGGCCTTCAGCACGACGTCCCGGATCTCCTGCGAGCCGTTGGTGAACGTGCCGCCCACCTCCAGAGTCGAGCCGACCGGGGTGTCGGCAGAAGCCGGAGTGACGGTCAGCGTGGTCTGAGGGACGTGGCGAATCGGCTGGTCGCACGTCTGCAGACCGGGCTGGTTGCGGCAGATGACGGCCGCGAACCCGCCGTTGCGCCGGGCAGGGACGCTGAGGGTGTCGGTGTTGCGCAGCACTTGGCGGTCGCGCACGACGTCCGCTCGGGTGGCCGGGTCGCGGACCGTCTCGACCAGCCACTGCCCGCCGCCGAGGAAACCGAGCTGTGCCTGGAGAGTGCGTTCGTCGGTGGTGATTCCGCCGACGAACCACCGGTCGCCGCTGCGCCGGGCGACTACGGCGTGCGTGTCCGGGTCGCCTGAGAGCAGCCGCGTCTCGTCCCACACGGTCGGCAACTGGTCGAGATAGCGCAGGGCTTGTGGATGCCGTTCGTACGCCTCGGGTTTGTCCGCGAAATGCGTCCAGCCCGACTCGTACACGACCGGCAGCGCGGTCTCGTGCGCGATCGAGGCTTCCTTCGTCCCGACCTCCAGGGACACCGGCGTGTAGTCCATCGAGCCGGCGACGTTGCGGGTGAAGAACTGCACGGGGTTGTTGGCGGCGGGCGGCATGTTCTCGGCGCCGCGCACGCCCTCCATCGTCATCACGTGCGGCCAGGTGCGGGCGAGGCCGTGCGGGATCGTGGAACCGTGGAAGTTCACCATCAGCTGCAGGTCGGCCGTCTTGCGCAGAACCGCGTCGTACCAACGGTAACGGTCCTGCGAGTCGGACTCCATGAAGTCGAGCTTCACGCCCTTCGCGCCCCACTGCTTGATCCTGGGCAGCACGGTGTCGCGTTCCTGCGGCGTGTCGAGATCGCTCCACCGCAGCCACAACAGGATCTCGACGCCCCGCGCGCGGGCGTAGCGGATCAGCTCCGGCACCCACTGCGCGCTCCAGCCCTCGTCGACCAGCGCGTACTCCCAGCCGTTGCGCGCGGCGAAGTCCACGTACTGCTTCTGCCGCGCGAAATCGCCCGGGCTGGAGTGCTCGCTCAGCCACGACCACGCGACCTTGCCCGGCTTGATCCACGACCTGTCGCTCACCAGCGCGGGCGTCGCCAGGTCGTCGACCAGCGTGGAGGTGCTGACGGTGGCCAGGTCGCCGACGATCGCGGTGCGCCACGGCGTGGTCCCCGTCGACTCGGCCTGCGCGTCGGCGAGCACGACCTGGAACCCGTTGCCGTTCTTGCGCAACCTGCTGCCGGAGTACCTGCCGTCCACATCGGACTCGGTGAGCAGCGCGAAGTCCGGTCCTGCCTGGAACAGTGACGGGTAGCCGAAGTCGCCGGTGGCCTCGCCCGCGGTCGTGCGCACGCGATTGGCCTCGTACCAGGCGTTGTAGGGGAGCAGCCACGCCTTCGAGTCGGCGGGGAGGAGGAAGCTCGACGCCTCGCCGGTGACCGTGGCGGCATCCGGCAGCACATAGCGATACGCGACACCGTCCGGAGCCGCGCGCACGACCAGGTCGAACGAGCCGGCGGAGTTGCGGAAGCCCAGCCGTGTCTCCGTCATCCGGGTGGAGCGCTGCAGCCGTTTGCCGGTCGACATCTCGTAGCGCTCGATGACAACGCGGTCAGAGCGCCCGGTGTACGTCAGGTTTCTCGTGAGATCGGCGGTGGACGTCGTGAGGCCGACCGGCGCGGGTTGTAGAACGGTTCTGCCCTGACGCAGCACGGCGAGCGTCAGGTTCCCGCTGCTCAAGGCGACCTTCGCGGTGACCTGACCTGGTCCGGCGACGGTCCAGGTCGATGGTGCGGCGGTGGCGGGCACGGCGGGCAACAGCAGGGCGAGCACGATCGCGAGCAGTCGTGACATCGTTGTCAGCTCCCAGTGTGAGACCGCTCTCATGGTCTGGGAGCCGAGCGATGGCGGTCAAGGGGCTGATATCTATCAGTCCCGTTGCGGACAGCCGGTCACATCACGACGATCTCGATCTCCTCGCCGAGCTTGGCCCCGTCGAGCAGCTCCAGGTCGTCGCCGCTCCAGAACTTGCCGGGGTCGTACCAGTTGGGCCTGCGCTTGGGCAGCAGCCCCATTTCCTCGTAGGTGACGGCCACGATTTCCGCGCAGAACGCGCTCTCCAGCGATGCCTCACCCGCCTGATCTTTCTTTCCGGGGGTTCGCAGCGGAACCCGCCCGCGCAGCCACCGCGAGGCGAGCTTCGCGGTCGAGGGGAACGGCGTGCCGTCGAGCCGCGCCACCGTCTTCAGCGCGGCGTCCTCCATCTCGCGCGTCACGGCGTGGTCGAGCTGCCGCAGCCACGCCCGCTGCCCGTACTTGTCGTGCCACGTCACCACCGCGTCCCGCAGGTCGTGCAGCTGGGCGCCGCGCTGATGCGTGCCGCTCCACATGTCCTTGAGCGACTTGCCGAGCTCGGCGTGCCACATCAGCGGCGGCAGGTCGTCGATCACGATGGCCATGCCCACGTGGTTGACCGGGCTGTTCGTCATGGCCTGGATGGCCCGGTCCGCGGGGCTGCGGCCGCGGAACACCCACACGTCACCGGTGCGGGTCATCTCGACGGCTCGGTCCAGGGAAGTCGGCATAACTCGCTAGCCTAGGCACATGAAGCTGTGGAAGGTGATCGGTCTGGCCGCATTCGCGGGTGTCGCGGCGAGCGGCGTGGTCGCGGCCCGCAACCAGCGCCGCCGCGCCGCCTACACCCCGGACCAGATCAGGGAGCGCCTGCACGAACGGCTCGCGGAGTCCGATCGGGCGAAGTGAGCCCGTATCCCGACAGGCTTCCTCCGCACCCGGCGGACCTGATTTCCCGTGCACTCGACTGGGTGACGCCGGCGGACTCGCCGTGGCGTGACCAGGAGGCGCCCGAGGGGCCTCTCCCACCCCTGACCTGCCGCTGAAAGCTCACCGAGCAGGCAGGTCCGCTCGCCTGACGTTGTCCACAGAACGTTGTCAAGTGGAACAACGCTGACACCGGACAACGAGATCTGCGTACCTTCGGAAGTGGTAGTACTCCGGGGGGAGCCAAATGCCGATCGTGTTGTCGGAATCCGCGTCCAAAGGCCGCGGACTGACGATTCTCTTCGAGTTGGAAGATCTCGCGCGCACCCGCTTCGCGCCGGCGCCGCTGCCGATGTACGAGCTGGTGTTCACGGTGCACAGCGGGACCTGGGACCGCCTGTTGCTGCCGCAGATCCGCCCGCTCGCCGAGCTGGTCAGACCGGGCCGGTTCATCCCGGACTTCTTCAACTCCGCGCGCCCCGACTTCGACGAGGCCGTGCGCCAGGTGCTCGACACGCCCTCGACGAGGGTGCGCGACCAGATCGCGAGCATGCTGGGCACGACGTCGCCGTGGCTGCGGTCGTTCGCGGCCGGCACGCCGACCTCGCGCCAGGACCTGCGTTCGGCGTTGAACGCGGGCTTTCGCGACCTGCTCGGCAACAACTGGCCCGAGACGCGCCAGGCGTTCGACGCCGAGGTGCGGCTGCGGTCGTCGCAGGCGGTGTCGCGCGGGCTGGGGGACCTGCTCGGCAACCTGCACCCGTCGATCTCGTGGACCTCGCCCGCGCTGCACGTCGAGCTGGGCTGGGACACCGAGATCTCCTTGCGCGGCACCGGGATGCTGATCGTGCCGGTGCTGCACGGCCTGACCCGCCCGGCGGTGTCGATGTTCGCCGAGCCGCAGCCGCTGCTCTTCTACCCGGTGGCGGCACCGCAGCCGAGCGGCGCGAGCCTGGAGCTCGCTCTGGGGCGCACCCGGACGTTGGTGCTTCGGGCGTTGACCTCCGAGCGCACGACGACCGAGCTCGCCAAGCACGTGGGCATCAGCCTGCCCACCGCGTCACAGCACGCGACGGCCCTGCGCACCGCGGGGTTCGTGTCCACCCATCGCAACGGCCGGTCGGTCCGCCACCGCCTGACCAGACGCGGCTGGGAACTGCTGAACTGACCCTCTCGGAGGCCCGCATGACCGCACTGCCGCGGTACCGCACCGACCCGAGTCCCCGCGCGCTGGCCGTCCGGCTGCGCGCCCTGCTCACGGCTGACGTTCCAGCCGCCTGTGGTGTCTACGCGGGCCTCGCCGCACCTGTCGCCTCGTCTGCTCTGCACGCCCGGATCACGTACGCGATGGCATCGGCGTTCGTTGATGGCGCCTCCGCCGGGGTGCCCCGCTTCGAACCGCCGCCGTCCGCCCAGCTGAGGTTGCTGACGGCCGCGAGCTGGGGGCGGCTCGACGGCGTGGGCGCGGACATGACGACCTTCCCCGTCGACCTCGCCTCCGAGCTGTGGTGGCGGGTGCACGAACGCGCGTCCGGCTCCCTGCGCACGGCCGAACGCCGCGTCGCCTGCGAGCTGTTGCTGCGCCTGGGATATCCGCGGCAGGCGGCCGCGGTCATCGGCCTGTCCGTCATCGACGCCCGCCGGCACGTGCTCTCGCCGGAGCTGGCGATGGAACAACTCGCGGTGCTGCGCTGCCACGTCCCGGCGTCCGTGGTGGAGACCATGGCGTTGCGCGGCGCGCGGTCCGGGCTGCCCGCTGCGGTGCGGCGGGAGCTGGCGTTGTTCGTGGTGTTCCGCAACGCCGCCCGCGGCGCCGACTCCACCTCGATGCAGGCGGCCGCCGCTCTGGCCATGAAGGCGTCCTCGGAGCTGCCGGTGAAGGGATTCTCCGGCATGCTCCAGCGCGCCCGGCTGCACCGGGCGATCGCGGCGGTTCCGTTCGTGCGGCGCGACATCGGCGAGACGCACCGCCTGCTCGGCCGCGCACTGGAGTGCCTGACGTCCGTCGCGCCGGACCCCTCTTCCGCGCTCGGCCAGCTGGCCTGGGCCGACGAGGCCTATGCCCTGTACTGCTTCCTCGTGCAGACCCACCTGGCGATCGGCCTCAGCGAGCGCGCGGCCGGCTACACCGGCGAGCTCGTCTCGTTGAGTCCGGGCGACGACCGGACGTGGGCGTTGCGCGGCGACGCGTTGGTGGCGTGCGGCCGGCTGGACGACGCCCTGGACGCCTACGCCCACGGGATTTCGCTGGGCGGGTGGGGTGCGGCTCGGGCTGCCCACCTCCGCGGGTTCGTGTTCGAACGGCTCGGACGGGCAGCCGAGGCCGCCGAGGACTACGTGCTCGCACACCGCATCGACCCGACCGCTTCGATCTCAGCGGGTCATGACCAGCAGGTACGCGCCGAGCCGACTGCTCGCAGCCGTGCCGCGGGCCGCCGCGCGCAGGCCCGCGAGGTGCAGGTGCTCGCGGACCTCGCGCATGCGGGCGAGCAGGCGATCCGTGAGGTCTGTCAGACCTCCCACCACAGGGTGGTGTCCGGCGGGAGGAGCAGCTGACCGTCGCGCACGCCGTAGTACGACGACGCCAGCAGCACCGAACCAGGATCCGGCAGCGCGACGACCTCGCCGGACAGGTTCACCGCGCACGCGAAGCCGCCGCGCTGGAACCACAACACGTCCGCAGGCCCCTCGACCCACTCGACACCGTCGCCCGCACCGAGCGCCGGGTGTTCGCGGCGGACGCGCAAAGCGTTGCGGTAGAAGGACAACATCGAGTCCTGGTCGCCCGCCTGCGCCTCCACGCTGAGCTTGGCCCAGTCCGCCGGCTGCGGCAGCCACGACCCACCGGAACCGAACCCGAGCGAGGGCCCGGAAGACGCCCACGGCAACGGCACGCGGCAGCCGTCACGACCGCGCTCGGTGTGCCCGGAGCGTTCCCACATCGGGTCCTGCAGCAGCTCGTCCGGGAGGTCGAGGACCTCGGGCAGCCCGAGCTCCTCGCCCTGGTACAGGTACACCGAGCCCGGCAGCGCCAGCATCAACGCCAGAGCAGCGCGCGCCCGCCGCACACCGGTCTCGCCGCCGCCGTATCGCGTCACGTGCCGTTGCACGTCGTGGTTGGACAGCACCCAAGTAGTAGGCGCACCAACAGGAGCCACGGCCGCCAGCGAGGAGTCGATCACCGCACGCAGCGCCTCGGACGTCCACTCCGCGGTGAGGTAGTGGAAGTTGAACGCCTGGTGCATCTCGTCGTCGCGCAGGTACAGCGCGGTCCGTTCGGCGGACGGCGTCCACGCCTCCGCCACGAGAACCCGTTCGCCCTCGTAGGAATCCACCACGGCACGCCACTCGCGGTGGATCTCGTGCACGCCGTCCTGGTCGAAGAACGGCAACGCCTCCGTGCCCAGCAGCTTCAGCTGGTCGGCGTGCCCGATGTCCGGCAGTCCCGGCGCCTTGATCATCCCGTGCGCCACGTCCACCCGGAACCCGTCGACCCCGAGATCCAGCCAGAACCGCAGCACCTCGCGGAACTCGGCGCGCACCTCCGGCAGCTCCCAGTTCAGGTCCGGCTGCTCCGGCGCGAACAGGTGCAGGTACCAGGACCCGTCCGCGACCCGGGTCCACGCCGGCCCGCCGAACACCGACTCCCAGTCGTTCGGCGGCTGGTCGCCCACGCCCTCGCGGAAGATGTAGCGCTCCCGGCCACGCCCGGCCAGCGCCTCCTGGAACCACTCGTGCTGGTCGGAGCTGTGGTTCGGCACGATGTCGACGATCACCCGGATACCGAGCTCGTGCGCGTCAGCGACCAACCCGCGCACGTCGTCGAGCTCGCCGAACAACGGGTCCACCGCGCGGTAGTCCGCCACGTCGTACCCACCGTCGGCCATCGGCGACGCGTAGAACGGCGTGATCCACACCGCGTCGACGCCCAGGTCGCGGAGGTAGGGCAGGCGTGAGCGGATGCCGGGCAGGTCACCGACGCCGTCGCCGTCCGAGTCGGCGAAGCTGCGCACGTAGACCTGGTAGATGACGGCGTGCCGCCACCAGTCCTGGGACATGTCCTTGCCTTCCGGGTGGGGTGTGTCAGCGGTCCAGGAAAGACGTTGCAAAAGTTTTCCGCAAGTCGACATGAGGATTACTTGAGAACGCGCCTCGATCCTGCAAACTTTTGCAACGCAGGAATAATGCGTTGCGGGTGTGTTGCGTCTGCC
>NZ_JBEXPJ010000228.1:0-12340 GCF_040611995.1 Lentzea sp. NPDC006480 | reverse complement strand
TTGTTGCTACGCAACTCGCACCTGGTGACCACCTACGCACCCGACGGCCATCGCCCGCAACGGAACCCGGCCCCGCGACCACCTGCGCAAGCCGATCTTGTCCGACGTGCCGCCGCAGGTGCACCGGGCGCCGGTCAGGTCCCGTTCGGTCAGCCTGCCCTCCTGGCCCACCGCCTGGCGGACGCGGCCCAGCTCACCGGCGAGCCACTGGTTGCGCTCCGCGATCTCGTTGAACACGTCCGCGAGGGCCGACACGGGCCCGTTGCCCGGCACGACGAGCCTGCGGCGGAAGTTGCCGTCCCGCAGGTCTCTCATGGCGGAGAGAACCCGATCGAGGGTCGCGTCCGTCTCTTCGTTGGCCGTGGTCACTCCAAGCCTCCGTGCCTCGGTGGTCGCAGCCAAGCCTGCCACGTTAGGTTGGGAGCGAGGTAACTTGATGCCGCGATGCACGCAAACGACCCGCAGGAGGCCGTGATGATTCGGCCGAGCGCGCTGGACAAGAGCGGATGAGCAGCGCCGTGGGCATCGACCTCGACGGCTGGCAGCGCCTGGTGGACGGGCTGCGCGAAGCCGTCCTCGTCGTGGACCCGGCCGGCGTGGTGCGCGTGCGCAACGCCGCCGCGGCCGCCCGGTTCCCCCGGCTGTTCCTCGGCGAGCGCTTCGACGTGCACGTCGCGGGGCGGCAGCACGACCTGGGCGAGGGCTGGAGTGCCTGGTACTTCACCGACTCCGCGCTCGATCACGCCCATCTGCGGCTGGCGGGCGGCACGTCGAGGCAGACCACGCTGAAGACGATCGTGCAGCTCGCGGCGGAGTTGCTGGGGGAGCACTGCGTCGCCGTGGTGCCCGCGTCGCGTGACCGCCTGGAGTGGTGGCGTTGTGGCGGCGGCGAACCGACGGTCGCGCGTTCGCCGCGCCGGGCGTCCACGATCTCCGAGGTGCTCACGGGCACCTCGACCCTGGCCAGGATCACCTCTTTGGGTGAAGGTAACTGGGGCGTGCCGGAGGACTTCGGGTCTGCTCTGGCCGTCCCGCTGGGCGTCGGCGGCGCGCTGGTCGTGCTGCGGCGGGGTGACTTCGCGCCGAACGACGTGGAGCGGATCCGGCTGTTCGGCAAGCACGCGGCGGTGGCGTTGGAGTCGGCGTCGCGGCTGACCGAGCAACAGCGCACGATCGACATCCTGCGCTCGGCGTTGCTGCCGCTGCCGTTGCCCGAGGTGCGCGGGGTGGAGATGGGGTCGGTGTTCATCCCGGCCCACCAGCGCGCGCTGGTCGGCGGCGACTTCTACGACGTGCACCCGCGCACGGACGGCTCGGCGACGTTCGCGCTGGGCGACGTCTGCGGCCACGGCCTCGAAGCGGCGGTCCACAGTGGACGAGTCCGGCAGTCGCTGCAGGCGCTCTCGCTCGTCGAGACGAACCCGGTGCGGCTGCTGCACCTGCTGAACACCTCGTTGCGCGCCACCGGTTCCAAGCTCTTCACCACGATCGTCGTCGGCGAGCTGGTGCCGTTGTCGTCCGGGGGAGTGCGGCTCTCGCTCGCCTCCGGTGGGCATCCGGCGCCGATGATCCTGCGGGCGGACGGCTCGGTGCAGGAAGTCAGCGCGCCCGGTGCGATTGTCGGCATCCTGTCGGATGTCCGGTTCAGCGGCGAGCAGATCACGCTGGCGCCGGGCGACACGCTGGTGCTGTACTCGGACGGTTTCACCGAGGCACGCGCCCACACGGACCGCACCGAACTGTTCGGCGAGCAGCGGCTGCGGACAGTGCTGAAGGAGTGCAGGGGATTCTCGGCGGAGGAGATCGCGCGGCACTGCGAGGAGGCCGTGCTGAAGTGGCTGGACCGCGATGATCACGACGATCTCGCGTTGCTGTCCGTGCAGGCCGTGTGACCATCCGCCGTGTGAGTGAAATTCCCGGTACAAGCGTTCACCGCCCGTTCGTTTGCCACGACAGATCGACCGGTTGAGATCTCCGCATGTCCCACTCTCACGATCACCCGCACGGTGATCACACGCACCACCACCACGAGGTAGAGCCGGTTGAGGGCAGCTGGCTCGACGCGGAGGACGACCGTCCCTCGTCGGTGGAGCGCCGCAAGTTCCTCGCCGGTCTGGGCATCGCGGCCGGCGCTGTCGGCGCTGTCGCCGTCGGCACCGGCGAGGCCGAGGCCCACGTGCCTGTCAACCCCTGGGGTGGCGGGGACCGCTGGTACGCCGGCGACCACCACATCCACACGCAGTACTCCGACGACGGCCAGTACCCGATCGAGCACCAGGTGAGCAAGGCCCGCGAGTTCGGCCTCGACTGGGTGGTGATCACCGACCACGGTGGTCCCGCGCACCAGAAGTTCTCGATCGACCAGGTCACGCCGGACGTCGAGCGCGCGCGTAGGGCGCACCGCGACATGCTGGTCTACCAGGGTCTTGAGTGGAACATCCCCGGCGCCGAGCACGCCACCGTGTTCATGCCGCCCGGCAAGCACACCGTCGACATCCTCAAGGCGTTCGAGCTGTCCTACGACGGCCGCATCGCCGGCAACGCCGAGCCGCTGGCGCTGTCGGCGCTGCGGTACCTGGAGGCGCAGGTCCTCTCCGGACGGACCGAGATCGCGCTGATGTTCGCGAACCACCCGTCCCGGCGCGGCGTGGACAGCCCGCACGAGCTGCGCGGCTGGCGCGACGCGGCGCCCGGTGTCGCGGTCGGCATGGAGGGCGCGCCCGGCCACCAGGCCGCCGGTCTGTCGAAGGCCGCCGGCGGTCCCGGCCGTGCGCGCGGCTACTACGACACGCCCGCCCCGCTGCCCGAGTCGTTCCCCGGCTACCCGGCGGAGTCCTACCGCACGCACGGCGGTTTCGACTGGATGACCGCTCGCGTCGGCGGCATGTGGGACGCGCTGCTCGCCGAGGGCCGTCCGTGGTGGATCACCGCGAACTCCGACGTGCACCAGGTGTTCGCGGACACTTTGACGCCGGGCAAGCAGGACTACGCCACGACCGGGACGCGCGGTGCCCCCGTCGACTCGGGCGTGAAGCAGACTCAGTACGGCGACTTCTTCCCCGGCCAGTACGGCGCGAACGTCGTGGGTGCTCGTTCGCGGTCCTATGTGGACATCATGCGCGGCTTGCAGTCCGGCAAGGTGGTCACGGTGCACGGCAGGCTGATCGACGGCCTCTCGGTGCGTGTTCAGTCGCGTGACGACCTGCGCGGTGTGACGTTGGGCGGGCGGACGTTCGTGCGCCGCGGTGGCGACGTCGAGGTGACGATCGAGATCGACCGCGCTTCCGGCCCGAACTGGTCGGGTGCTACGCCCGTGCTGGCCAAGGTCGACCTGATTTCGGGTCCGGTGACCGGTCCGTCCGTTGACCGTGACGTGTTTCTGGCGCCGGAGACTTCGGTGGTGAAGACGTTCGAGGTGCCGCGTCGTGGCAAGATCCGGTTCACGCACACGTTCAAGAACGTCGAGCGTTCGTTCTACCTGCGGCTGCGGGGAAGCGACGGCAAGCGCCTGACGTCCGCCGGTGACCCGATGATCGACGAGATCGCGAACGCCGATCCGTGGGCGGATCTCTGGTTCTACGCGAATCCCGTGTTCGTCGACGTGATCTGATCACGCGGAAGTCCTTTCCGGACTATGTTGACCGGGTGTCCATGAAGCGTGAGCCCGATCGCCTAGTTCTCTTCACCGACGCTGTCGCCGCCATCGCGATCACGCTGCTGGTGCTGCCGCTGGTGGAGATCATCTCGGAACCGGGTGCCGGACGTCCGGCCGAGCTGATCTCCCACCACTGGCCGCAGATCTTCAGCTTCCTGCTGAGCTTCGCCGTGATCGCGCAGCTGTGGATGGCGCACCACCGGATCTTCGAGAACGTGCGCGAGTACACCCACCCGTTGATGCTGCTGAACATGGCGTGGGTGCTCACCATCGTCGTGCTGCCGTTCCCGACCGGTCTGGTGGGCGAGTACGGCAGTGACACGTTCACGCAGTTCTTCTACGTCGGCACGATCCTGGCGAGCAGCGCTTTGCTGTGCGCCATGACGCTCCTCGTGCACCGGGACAGCCTGACCCCGCGCGTGGTCATCGCGGCCGTGACGCCGGCGGTCCTGCTGCTGATCGCGCTCGCGCTGGTGCCGGTGATCAGCTACTGGGGCCTGCTGCTCCTGCTGCTGCAGTCGGCGACGTCGCGGCTCATCGGACCCCGTGCGGGCGGAACTGAACGCTGATCCTGGGGCCGACGACCTTCGACGTCTTCGGGATGGCGTGTTCCCAGGTGCGTTGGCACGAGCCGCCCATCACGAGCAGGTCGCCGTGCCCCAGCGCGTACTTGTGGGTCTCGCCGCCGCCGCGTGGGCGCAGTAGCAGCGCTCGGGGCGTGCCCACCGACACGATCGCGACCATCGTGTCCTCGGTCTGACCGCGGCCGATCGTGTCGCCGTGCCACGCCACGCTGTCCCGGCCGTCGCGGTAGTAGCAGAGGCCCGCCGTGGTGAAGGGTTCTTTCAGCTCAGGCAGGTAGTGCTCGGAGAGGGTGTCGCGGGCCGTGGTGAGCACGTCGAACGGGAGCCGGCCGCTGTAGAAGCAGAGCAGGCGCGGCACGTCGACCACGTTGTCGTACATCTGCCTGCGCTCCGCCCGCCACGGCACCTCGCCGACGAGCTGGTCGAAGAGTGCGTCGGCACCCGCGAGCCAGCCCGGCTGCACGTCGATCCACGCGCCGTGGCCCAGCTCGGTGCGGCGAGGGGCGAGCGGCGCCAGTGCGGGCTCCGCCTCCAGGTCGAACAGTGATCCCTGGCGCATGTCCGGCAGCATAATCGAACACGTGTTCTATTGCTAACGAGCTGCTGCCAGGACGGATAATCCGGATATGACTGGGGAAGAGAACGACGAGTTCGAGACCGTGCAGGTCCACAGGAACGTCATCAACGTCGTGGGCGGCGAGATGACCGGGATGATCATGCAGGTCCACACGGTCGGCGGCGACGTGTCGTTCGGCGACGGGAACGTGATCCGCGGGCCGAAAGCCCCCGACGAGGACTAGGGCTTCAGCACTGCCCAGACCGCGTCCGCGATGATCTCGCGGGCCTCGGCCAGGTCGAACACCCCGAGCAGGAACCGGCGCACCGACTCGTGCGCCGGTCCCATCACCACGGGTTCGAGGGCCCACGGCGGCACCGCGCGCATCTCGCCGGACTCCATGCGTTCGACGAACCACGTCAACACGGGCGCGAACTCCGCCTGCTTCACGGCCGGGTCGGCGTGGTCCGGTGCGGCGTAGAGGAACCGGGCGCGGCTCGGGTTCTCCGTCACCCAGTCCAGGTAGCGCAGCGCCAGATCGCGCACCGCCGCACCAGCAGCGCGCGAGTCCAGGGCGGGCCTCATCGCGGCGACGCAGCGGGCGTAGCTGTCGGCGTAGAGCTGCGCGAACACGCCCGCGCGGCTGCCGAAGTGGTGGTAGATGCTGCCGTTCGACATGCCGGACCGCTCGGTCAGTGCCGCGATCGTCACGGCGTCGAGGCCGCCCTCCTCGACGAGCTTGAGCGCCGCGTCGAGGAGAGACTGTCGTCGGTCGGCCATGACGGTTAGAGTACCGCTCTGGAGCGACGCTCCAGAGAAAGGGATGAGCAATGGCGCTGTCTATTCCCGACCTGCTGCGCGACCGGGTCACCCGCACGCCCGACGCCGAGGCGATGCGGTACCGCACGTCCGGTGGCTGGGCCTCGCTCACATGGGCTGAGCTGCAGGAACGTGTCGCGAAGGAAGCGTTCGGGCTGCGCGCCGCAGGTCTCGCCAAGGGCGACCGGGTCGCGTTGATGGGCGGCACCAGCATCGAGTGGATCGTCACCGACCTGGCCGTGCTCGCCGCCGGCGGTGCCACCACCACGATCTACCCGAACAGCACGCGCGGCGAGGTCGCGCACATCGTCAGCGACTCCGGCAGCCGCATGGTCGTCGTGGACACCGACGAGCAGGCCGCGCTCATGCCCGCGGAGGTCGAGGTGCTGCGGTTCGGCGCGGTGCCCCAGGCTGACGGCGACTACGACGCGTTGATCGACGAGCTGGGCCCGGAAGACCTCGCCACCTTGATCTACACCTCGGGCACGACCGGCACCCCCAAGGGCGTCGAGCTCACCCACGACAACTGGCTGACGACGTCGGAAGCCATTGCGTCACTGGGCATTCTGCTGCCGACGGACCTGCACTTCCTGTGGCTGCCGTTGTCGCACGCGTTCGGCAAGGTGCTGACGATGGCGATGATCGCCGCGGGCGTGCCGACCGCGGTGGACGGGAGTGTCGAGCGGATCGTCGACAACCTCGGCGAGCTGAAGCCGACCATCGTGGCCGCCGCGCCGCGCATCTTCGAGAAGATCCACGGCCGGATCGTCGCGGGTGCGCGCGAGAAGGGCGGGCTCACCGAAAAGATCTTCCGCTGGGCCGACCGCGAGCACGGGCCGGCGACGCGCTGGCTCGCGGATCGCCTGGTGTACCGCAAGTTGCGCGACCGCGTGGGCGGCCGGATCCGGTACTTCGTGTCCGGCTCGGCACCGCTCGCCCACGAGATCGCGGAGTTCTTCGCACGCTCCGGCATCACGATCCTGGAGGGCTACGGCCTGACCGAGTCGTCCGCCGGCTCGTTCTTCAACCGGCCGGGCATGATCCAGCTCGGCACGGTCGGCCCGCCGATCCCCGGCATGGAGGTCAAGATCGCGGACGACGGAGAGGTCCTCCTCAAGGGCCCCGGCGTCATGCGCGGCTACCACAACCGGCCCGACGCGACCGCCGAGACGATCATCGACGGCTGGTTGCACACCGGCGACATCGGCGAGCTCGACGACGCCGGGCGGTTGAAGATCACCGACCGCAAGAAGGAGCTGATCAAGACCTCGGGCGGCAAGTACGTCGCGCCCGCGCGGATCGAGAGCATGATCAACGCGGCGTCGCCGTACATCAGCAACGTGATCGTGCACGGCGACCGCCGCAAGTACTGCGTGGCATTGGTGACGCTCGACCCGGACACCGCGAAGGGCCTCACCGACGCCGAGTCCGAGGTCTCGCAGGTGATCAAGAGCGTCAACGCGCAGCTGGCACGGCACGAGACGATCAAGCGGTTCGCGGTGCTGGAGCACGACTTCAGCGTCGAGGACGGGTTGCTGACCGCGTCGCTGAAGCCGCGCCGCCGGGAGATCGAGAAGCGTTACGCCGACACGCTCGACGGCCTGTACTGAGGTGCGTGATCCCGGCCTGGTCCTGACCGCCCGGGTCCTCCCGCTGGCCGTCCTGGCGTTCAGCACGTACTCCGACGAGGAGCTGGCCCGGCATCGCGCGACGCTCACCGAACTGGCGCACCACGCCGAGGTCCCCGAACAGGAAGCCCACGACTCCCTCGTCGAAGGCCTGCAGGGACTGGGCGGTCTGGCGATTCTCGGCGGAACGCTCTGCGCGATGTTCGTGTGGTTGTCCCAGCGCGCGGCGTATCTCCCGATGTCCGTGCTCGCGGCGGTGAGCACGGGAGTGCTGGGATTCGCCGGCATGCTCGCGGCGATCTACGGAGCCCGGCTGACGTGGCGCGGGATTGCCCCGCGACCACGTCGAACCGACTTCTGGCTGGCCGTCGCACTGGGGCTGCTGGGCGCGGCCTTCGTCCTGGCAGGCCGGCTGGCCTAGCGCCTGCGCTCGTCGTCGCGCTCGACCTCGACGCGCTCCTTGCGCACCTCGCCCTTGACGGTCTTCTGCTCGGTGACCGCGTCCTTCTCCAGCCGGACCCGTTCGACGGCCTCCGTGCGCTTCTGCACCACCGGTTCCTCGCGGTGCAGCGTGACTTCGGCCTGCTCGTCGGCGAACGCCTTGCCGGCGTTGCCCTTGACCGGCTCGCGAACGACGCGGACCTCTTCGTGCGTGACCGGAACGGTGATGTTGCGCTGCTCGGTGACCGTGTGCTTGACCAGCCGCACCCGGCCCGTCTCGACCTCGCGCGTGCCGACGTCGAGCTTCTCCTCCGAGAGCGTGACCTCGGCGGCGTCGTCCGAGCGCCTGCCGGGAAGCCGGTCGTGCCCACCGGACTTGGGCTGCGGCATCCTCATCCCGTAGTGCCGGTAGAGCGCCTCCTGCTCCTGGTCCGACATGTGGTCGCCCGACGTGTGCACGCTCGGCGCGTCCTTCACCTGCTCCTTGGCGACGGGCACGGTGATCGCGCCGCCCGCCACCTGTCCCTGCTGGATGGGGACGAAGCTCTCCTTCATGCCGAACAGTCCGGTGTGGACTTCCGCCCACATCGGCCTGCCGGTGCCGTCTTCGAGCCACACCCGCTTGACCGAACCGATCTTCTCGCCGTGGTTGTCGATCACGTCGCAGTCGTACAGAGCCTCAACGTGCGTCTGATCGATCATCGTCGCTGTCCTCCCGCGTTGGCTGTCGGCTTGCCACCGCGAGGTACCCGCCATCGCACGGCCGATCGCGGGCGCCCACCGACCAGGTGACCGCCCACGCCCGGCAATTCAGTCGAGTGAGTGACCCTCAGTCACACACGGCTCCGCGCGACGCGGACCCGACGAGCTTGGCGTACTTGGCGAGCACGCCGCGTTCGTAGCGCGGGGGCAGCGGTGCCCAGCCCTCCCGGCGGCTGTCGAGGTCGGCGTCCACGTCCAGCGTGCCCTCGGCGACGTTCAGCGTGATCCGGTCGCCGTCGCGCACGAACGCGATGGGCCCGCCGTCGACCGCCTCCGGTGCCACGTGCCCGACGCACAACCCCGTGGTGCCGCCGGAGAAGCGGCCGTCGGTGAGCAGCAGGACGTCCTTGCCGAGGCCCGCGCCCTTGATCGCCGCGGTGATGGCGAGCATCTCGCGCATGCCCGGCCCGCCCTTGGGACCCTCGTAGCGGATCACGACGACGTCGCCCGCGGTGATCGTGCCGTCCTCCAGCGCGTCCATCGCGGCGCGCTCGCGGTCGAACACCCGCGCGGTGCCGGTGAAGACGTCCGAGTCGAAGCCCGCGGACTTCACGACGGCGCCGTCCGGAGCGAGCGAACCTTTCAGGATCGTGATGCCGCCGGTGTGGTGGATCGGCTTGTCGAGGGCGCGCAGCACGAGGCCGTCGGGGTCGGGCGGCGCGATGTCGGCGAGGTTCTCGGCGACCGTGCGGCCGGTGACGGTGAGGCAGTCGCCGTGCAGCAGACCGGCGTCCAGCAGCGCCTTCATCACCACGGGCACGCCGCCGATGCGGTCGACGTCGGTCATCACGTGGCGTCCGAACGGCTTCACGTCGGCCAGGTGCGGCACGCGCGCGCCGATGCGGCTGAAGTCGTCCAGCGACAGTTCGACGCCGGCCTCGTGGGCGATCGCGAGCAGGTGCAGCACGGCGTTGGTGGAGCCGCCGAACGCCATGACGACGGCGATCGCGTTCTCGAACGCCTCGCGCGTCATGATCTGCCGGGCGGTGATGCCCTTGCGCAGCATCTGGACCACGGCCTGGCCGGACCGGCGCGCGAACCCGTCACGGCGGCGGTCGGTGGCCGGGGGAGCGGCACTGCCCGGCAACGACATGCCGAGTGCTTCCGCCGCGCTGGCCATGGTGTTCGCCGTGTACATGCCACCGCACGCACCCTCACCGGGGCAGATCGCGCGTTCGATCAGGTCGACGTCCTCACGGCTCATCAGCCCGCGCGCACAGGCCCCGACGGCCTCGAACGCGTCGATGATCGTGACTTCCTTCTCGGTGCCGTCGGTCAGCGTGACGCGGCCTGGCAGGATCGAGCCTGCATAGAGGAACACCGAGGCGAGGTCGAGCCGCGCCGCCGCCATCAGCATGCCCGGCAACGACTTGTCGCACCCGGCCAGCAGCACCGAGCCGTCGAGGCGCTCGGCCTGCATCACCGTCTCGACGCTGTCCGCGATCACCTCGCGCGACACCAGCGAGAAGTGCATGCCCTCGTGGCCCATCGAGATGCCGTCCGACACCGAGATCGTGCCGAACTCCAGCGGGTACCCGCCCGCCGCGTGCACCCCGTCCTTCGACGCCTTGGCGAGGCGGTCGAGCGACAGGTTGCACGGCGTGATCTCGTTCCACGACGAGGCGACGCCGATCTGCGGCTTCTCCCAGTCGTCGTCGCCCATGCCGACGGCCCGGAGCATCCCGCGCGCGGCGGTGCGCTCCAGGCCGTCGGTCACGTCGCGGCTGCGTGGCTTCACGTCTGTCATGCCACGCACGCTAGTACTTCTCAGGCGGGGTTGGCTGCGTGAGTCAGCGTCTCCCAGGCGACGAACAGGTTGTCCGTCCCCTGTGGACGCATCCGCTCGGTGTAGGCCTGGGTGTTCGCCATCGCGATGCCCAGCCGGGTGTTCAGCGCGTTGAACGACACCTCCGACGTCGGCCCGAGGCTCTGGTTGTACGACCCGCCGCACAGCCACGACGGCACCGGCTCACCGTTCTGGTACTTGGTGTGCAGGCCCCACGCGTGCCGCATCCGGTCCTTGATCTCGCCCCAGATGTCCTGGCCCTGGTGCCGGGCCGTCTCGGCGAGGTGCGCGGCCGCCGCGAGCCCGTACCCGGTGTGCGTGAAGTCCCGGCAGGTCTCCTGGGACAGCCCGTCCACGAACGTCGACTGGCCCTGCCAGTAGGAGATGATCTCCGAGCGGGTGTCGATGCCGCTGCCCGGCGGCGTCTTCGGCAGCGAACCGTCGGTGGTCAGGTAGATGTAGGCGGGAATGCGGGTGCGGAAGATGCCGATGGCCTTGTCGTAGGCGGCCCGGTCCTCCAGGAAGACCGCGATGCCGATCGACGCCTCCATCATGCTGAGTTCCCAGTTGCCGTTGGTGTTCGCGCGGCCGTTCTGGATCTCGGGGAGGTAGACGTTGCGCAGCATCGTGCCGAAACGAGCGCTGTTCGGCCAGCTCCCGTAGACGTGCTTGATGATCTCCGCCGCCTTGGGCCACGAGGAAGCCGACCACGCGGTCTGCAACGGCGCGTTCGAGTTGGTGTGGTCGCGGATGGTGGCGGACCAGGCGTCCATGAGCTGGATCGCCTTGGTGGCATATCGGTTGTCGCGCGTCATGTACCAGGCGAGCGACATCGTGTAGGCCGCGATGGCGTCCTCGCGCTCATCGGTGCAGCCGTAGTTGGGGTTGGAGTAGGGGCCGCACTCGACCACGGCACGCGGTTTCGGCGTGCGGTTCAGGTCGGCGTACTTCGACGCCATCATGCGGTCGTAGGCGAGCTTCCACGGCTGGGCGCCCGCTTGGACCTTGGCGCGCACGAAGTCCAGCTGTGGCCGGGAAACCACGACTCCCGGGTGGACGAACGTCGCCGGAGCCGCCGAGACGGAACCGGTGACCGGTACCAGCAATGATGCCAGCAGTGCGATCAGCACCGCGCAGGAACGGGTGACCATGCGGCACAGTGTTAGTGGTCTATACCTTTGCGGTCAATGTTTCCGGAACATGTTCAAGCTGGTGAACGGTTCACGCTTCTGAACCGGCGGTTCCGCGCAGATCGGTGAAGTACTTCAGGGCTGCGGCGTGGGCTTTTCGGCCGACGGTCCTGTCCTCGTCCTGCCAGGAGTACCGGTTGCCCGGACCAGCCGCGAGCACCCGCAGCGGCCAGTCCCCGCGGTCCATGTCGCCGAGCGCGTAGCCCCGCATGTGCTCTGGGATGGCCGCATACGCGTCACGCAGCTTCGCCCGGTTCTCCTCGGTCTGCTCGGCGAGGAAGACGTCCACCGCCGCGAGGCATCGGGCCGTGGAGTCCGGTCGGCCGGCCAGCTGGTCGACGTCGTCGCGGACCTCGGCGAGCAGCGCGCCGGCGGTGATCCAGGACCGCGGTTCAGCGAACTTCCAGGCTCCCAGGTGAAGCGCGGACCCTTCCGCGCCCTCGGGAATCTCGGTCGCCACCTTGCCAGAGGTGACCATGCGGGCGAACTCGTCCAGCGTGACGAGTCCCCAGCAGTCGACCATCCCGTCGGCGTAGATGAGCAGATCGGTGAGGAAGTACCTGTCCCCGTTGCGGATGAAGGCGTGCCGCCACGTCCCGGGGATCCGCTCACCGTCCGCATCGCGCCAGGTCCGCCGTTTCGCCAAAGCCACCGCGACAGGGTAATCCCCAAGCGGGACAACGAAAATCCCCGGTGCGCGGGAGGTGCACCGGGGATTCTCGCTCGCTAGGAGTGGGTCACTCCTTGCACTTCTTGCCCGTGTTCACGCAGTTGACCAGGCGGTTCATGATCTGCTGCGACATGACGTTGGCGAAGTCGTCGTGGTCGGAGAACGGGTTGTGCGCCTCCTCCGGGAACGAGTCCACCTTGTACTGACCCTTCTGCTGGATGTCCCTGGGGATGTTGTAGGTCAGGGAGA
>NZ_JBEXPJ010000227.1:0-12366 GCF_040611995.1 Lentzea sp. NPDC006480 | reverse complement strand
GGGCGTGGCGAGCCTGAGCTGGGCGCTGCAGCACCGCACCTGGTGGCTGCTCGCGGTGGCGTTGTTGCTGCTGGCGCCCGCACTGCGCATCCTGCTGCCCAAGGGCACGTTGATCGCCCGGCGCGGCCTCCCCGTCACGATCCTGGCGCGCGGCCTGCTCGCGGGCACGTTCTTCGCCGTCGAGGGCTTCATCCCGCTCACGCTGACCGTCGTGCACGGTTACTCGCCCCTGGAGGCGGGCCTGCCGCTGACGCTGAGCGCGCTCGGCTGGGCCAGCGCGTCGATGTGGGCGTCGCGGCACCCCGAGATCGAGCGCCACACCCTCGTGCGGACCGGTTTCCTGTTCGTCGCGACCGGCATCGCGGCCGTGACGCTCATCGCACCCACGTGGGGTCCGGCCTGGGCGACGCTGATCTTGTGGGCCATCGCGGGCGCGGGCATGGGCCTCGCGACGTCCAGCGTCGGCGTGCTGATGATGGCCGCGTCTCCCGAGGAAGACCGCGGGTTCAACTCGGCGGCGCTGCAGATCTCGGACATGCTCTTCTCCGCGACCATGATCGGACTCGGCGGCGTCGTGGTGGTGGCCACCGCACCGACCGCGGGCGTGGTGGTGCTGAACCTGTCCATGGCGGCGTTGGCCGTGGTGGGAGCGATTCTGACCGGACCACGCATGCGGGCTACCCTTGAGCCCTGATGGCTTATCTCGACCACGCTGCCACGACCCCCATGCACCCGGAGGCGGTCGCGGCGATGACCGAGGCGTTGTCCACGACGGGCAACGCCTCGTCGCTGCACACCTCCGGCAGGCGGGCGCGGCGTGCGATCGAGGAGGCCCGCGAGACGATCGCCGACGCGTTGGGCGCCCGGCCGTCCGAGGTGCTCTTCACCGGCGGCGGCACGGAGAGCGACAACCTCGCGGTCAAGGGCATCTACTGGGCCTCCGGTAAGCGCCGGGTGCTGGCCTCGGCCGTCGAGCACCACGCGGTGCTGGACGCCGTCGAGTGGCTGGAGCAGCAGGGCGCGGACGTCACGTGGCTGGAGACCGACTCGTACGGCCGGGTCTCCGCGGAGTCTGTCGCGGAGGCGTTGGACGACGACGTTGCGCTCGTCACGACGATGTGGGCCAACAACGAGGTCGGCACCATCAATCCGGTGCACGACATCGCTCGCGTTTGTGCTGAGCGCGGTGTGCCGTTCCACACGGACGCGGTGCAGGCCGTGGGTGCGGTTCCGGTCGACTTCGCGGCTTCCGGCGCTTCGGCGTTGACGATGACCGGGCACAAGGTCGGCGGCCCCTACGGCGTCGGTGTGCTGCTGCTGGCTCGTGACGTGAAGTGCGCGCCGTTGATGCACGGCGGCGGCCAGGAGCGCGATGTGCGGTCCGGCACGCTGGACGTGCCGTCGATCGTCGGGCTTGCGCGCGCGGTGCGGATCGCGGTGGACGAGCAGGAACAGCGTGCCGCCGAGCTCGCCGCGTTGCGCGAGGAGCTGATCGCGTCGGTGCGCGCGGTGGTGCCGGACGTGATCGTCAACGGCGACCCGGTCGACCGCCTGCCCGGCAACGCGCACCTGACGTTCCCCGGCTGCGAGGGCGACAGCCTGCTGATGCTGCTCGACGCACGCGGCGTCGAGTGCTCGACGGGCTCCGCGTGCACGGCCGGTGTCGCGCAGCCCTCGCACGTGCTGCTGGCGATGGGCGTCGAACCGGCGTTGGCGCGTGGATCTTTGCGGTTCTCGCTCGGGCACACCTCGACCCGAGCGGATGTTGAAAAACTCGCGGCGGTGATCGGCCCGGTGGTCGAACGCGCGCGTACGGCAGGTCTGGCAGGCATGAGGCGTTCCCGGAAGGTGGTCAAGCAGTGAAGGTCCTCGCGGCGATGAGCGGTGGTGTCGACTCCGCGGTGGCGGCGGCACGAGCCGTCGAAGCGGGACACGACGTCACTGGTGTCCACCTGGCCTTGTCGGCCAAGCCCGGTACGTTGCGGACCGGTGCCCGCGGCTGCTGCACGATCGAGGACGCGCACGACGCGCGCCGGGCGGCCGACCTGATGGGGATCCCGTTCTACGTCTGGGACTTCGCGGAGCGGTTCACCGAGGAGGTCGTCGAGGACTTCGTCGCCGAGTACGCGGCGGGGCGCACGCCGAACCCGTGCCTGCGGTGCAACGAGCGGATCAAGTTCGAGGCGTTGCTGGACAAGGCGATCGCGTTGGGGTTCGACGCGGTGTGCACCGGCCACTACGCGCGGCTTGAGGTTTTGGGCGGACGTCCGGAGCTGCGTCGCGCGGTCGATCTCGGCAAGGACCAGTCGTACGTGCTGGCCTCGTTGACGGCGGACCAGCTCGCGCACGCGATGTTCCCGTTGGGGGACACCACGAAGGAGCTCGTGCGGGTCGAGGCTGCTTCGCGTGGCCTGTCGGTGGCGAAGAAGCCGGACTCGCACGACATCTGCTTCATTCCGGACGGGGACACGCAGAAGTTCCTCGCGGGCCGCATGGACACCAAGCCCGGGCTCCTGATCGACGACGAGACCGGCGCCGTGCTCGGCCGGCACGCGGGCGTGCACGAGTTCACCGTGGGGCAGCGCAAGGGTCTCGGCATCGACGGACCAGCCCCCGACGGCCGCCCGCGGTACGTGCTGGCGCTGGAGCCGGTGTCGGGCAACGTCCGGGTGGGCTCGGTCGAAAAGCTCGCGGTGACGGGGATTTCCGCTTCTGCCCCGATCGCTCATGTCGAGCTGGACGGGCCGGTCGAGTGCGTCGCGCAGGTGCGCGCGCACGGCGGCACGGTACCTGCGGTCGCGGAACTGGTCGACGGTGAGCTGCGGGTTCAGCTGCGGGAGCCGTTGAAGGGCGTGGCTCCCGGACAGGCCGTGGCGATCTACCGCGAGGACGTGGCGGGCGACCTGGTGCTGGCCAGCGCGACGATCGACGCAACTACCTAATTCGCTTGTCCGGCGCTCTAGCGTCGACGTCGTGACCTTCACAGACGCCGACGTCGCGGAGCTGTACGACAAGCTGAACGCGTGGCAGGGCGCGGACGCGGACTTCTACGACCCTCTGGTCGACGCGGCTCGCGATGTGCTGGATGTCGGGTGCGGTACTGGGCAGATGCTGATCTCCGCGCGGGAACGTGGTCACACCGGTCGGTTCACGGGTGTCGATCCGGACTCGGCGTCGCTGGCGCGTGCGCTGAGTCGGCGGGGCGACCTGGAGCTGGTGCTCGGTAAGGCGGCGGACATGCGCTGGGAAGGTGAGTTCGACCTTGCGGTCATGTCCAGCAACGCGTTCCAGTTCTTCGTGACCGACGAAGAACTGCGGGAGTCGTTGCGGGCCATCAGGACCGCGCTTCGACCGGGCGGCAGGTTCGCGTTCGACACGCGGTACGCGCCCGCCCGCGAGTGGGAGCAGTGGCAGCTCTCCGAGACCGAGATCGACGGGCTGGTCGTCAGCTACGACGTCGAGTCCGTGGAGAAAGGCGTGGTGACGGTCTCCGAGATCACCTCCCGGGACGGCGAGGTGATCAGGAAGGACCGGGCGGCGATGCGGTTTGTCGAGGTCGAGGAGCTGAACGGGTTCCTCGCCGAGGCGGGATTCCGCGTCGAAGGTCAGTTCGGTGACTGGAAGCGCGGCCCGATCACCGCGCTGTCCAGGTCGGTGGTCACCGTGGCTGCCACTCCGAGTTAGCTCCACAAAGGATGATGCACGGCAGTTCACCCGGCACGTCTCCCTTGAGGAACGCGGCGAAGGCTGCGGCACCCGCCGGCTCGACCGCCAGGCGGAAGTCCGCCCACAGCCGGTCGCGGGCATCGAGGATGTCCACATCGGACACCAGCACGGACGAGACGTTGTGCTGCTGCAGAATCTCCAGCGCCAGGTCACCCGCCCGGCTGGCGCCCAGGGCGTCTGCCGCGATGGAGTTCACCTCGGAGTCGACCGGTGTTCCCGCGGCCAGTGCGTTGTACATCGCGCAGCAGTGCACGGGTTCCACGGCGATGACGTGGCGGCCGCCGGAAGCCAGTGCGGCGCCCGCGACCAGGCCGCCGCCGCCCACCGCGATGGCGATCGTGTCCACTTCGGGCACGTCCTCGACGATCTCCTGGGTCACCGTGGACTGGCCTTCGATGACCTTGGGGTCGTTGTAGGCCTCGATGTAGGGCAGGCCGAAGTCGCGGGCGGCCAGGGCGGCTTCGGCGTAGGTGTTGCCGTGGCGGATCAGCTTGGCGCCCAAGGCTTCGATGCGCCTGGTCTTGGTTTCGGGAGCGGTCACCGGGACGAAGACGGTGGCGTGTGCGCCGAGCAGCTGGGCGGCTTGGGCGACGGCGATGCCGTGGTTGCCGCCGGATGCGGTGACGACCTCGGCGACGTTCAGCGACAGCAGCGTGTTGACGGCGCCGCGGATCTTGAAGGAGCCGGTCAGCTGGAGGTGCTCCAGTTTGAACACGAGCGGACGGCCGTCGACGGTGACGTGCATGGTGGGGGTGCGGCGGACGTACTGCGACAGCGTTCTCATGACACCAGTCTCCACAAGAACTGGACGAGAGTGACGATGCCGAGCAGGAAGCACACCAGGACGAAGGTGCCGCCGACCATCACCATCAGGCAGGCGCCCCAGGAGGTCTCCTCGTGCGGGGTGGCGTCGAGCTCGTGCTGGAGCTCGATGCGCGCTTCCAGATAGAGGGAAGCCAGGCGGGTCCGGGCGGTTTCGGTGGGGGCCTCGTCCACGCGGCCCTGCCAGCAGAGGGCGACCAGGCGGGCCTGGGCCTGGCGGTAGGCGCGTTCGAAGGCGACGGTCTCGTCCGGGTCGCGTTCGTCGGAGAGGTACGTCCAGCGGCCGGCCTGGGCCGGTTGGCCGAGGATGCGGTAGACCTCGGCCAAACGCTCGCGGAGGTCCAGCCGGTGCGGGTAGGTGCCGACGAGTCCGGCGACACGCTGACGTGCGCGAAGCACGCTCGCGAGGTCGCCTTGTCGCAACTCCTCGGCCGCTTTGTGGAGCGTCAGCTCTACCGGCATGAAGATTAGTTTTGCAGGTAGGGCTAGCTTTGACCTGTGTTCGGCCTATCGCTGCTGGTCTCGGGCCTCGCCTGGTGGCTGGGGCTCTACCTGCTCGCCCGTGATCCGCGCAAACCGCTGCTGTGGTGGGCGGGCGCCGGGCTGCTGGGCTATTCGGCGGCGGTCGTCGTGCCGCATCCGGTGTTGATCGGCGTACCGGCGCTCGCCTGGACGGGCGCGATCTTGTTGCTCGCGCGGCCCGAGTTGATCAGGTGGTGGTTGATCGGGTTGCCGGTGTTCCTGGCGGCGTCCTTGTGGGTGCCGTGGATCGTGCTGCTCCCTTTGGCCGTGTCGACAGTCCTAGCCATAAGGAAACGTGCGTACTTTTCACTCGTCGGAGTGATGTTCGGGCTGTCGGCTGCTGCCTTCCTGCTGCAACTTCTGCCAGACGCGATCACGTTGCCGTCGATCGGGTTCGACCTCGTGGTGTTCGGGGTGCTGATCGCGGTCACGGACGCGGTCGAGGAAGGCGAGGCGATCCGGGCGGACATGCTGCGGTCGTTCGTGATCGCCGGGTTCACCGCGGTGCTGTTCGGGTCGCAGGTGCTGCTGTTCGGCGGCCCGCAGCTGCTCGCGTACACGACGGTCGCGGCGGCGATCGCGGTGCAGGTGCTCGCGAACCCGCTCGCGTCGGTGGTGGACCGGTTGGCCGTGCCCGCGGTGGCCGCTGAACGGGCCGAGCTGCGCGAGGCAGCCGAGTCGTTGCCGAAGCGCCGGGCGTTGGTCACGGAGGATTCCGCCGAGTTCGCGCGGCTCACGCGGAAGGCGTTGAGCCACTACGGCGATCTCGGGAAGCTGGTGGCGAGCCCGTTGATCGCTTTGACGGACGAGGCGCCGCCGCTCGATCGGGCCGCGCAGTTGAAGGGCTTGTTGCTCGCGAGCATTCAACGGCTCAAGCCGGCCGACGGTGATTTCGGCACGAGTGATGAATGGCGTTACTACAACGCGCTGTACTTCTACTACGTCAAGGGAATCCGGCCGTATTCGGTGCGGACCAAGCGCGAGGACCTCGACGCGGAGGACCGGCGCGCGCTGCAGTGGTTCGTGACACAGGTGCCCGAGCGAACGCTGCACAACTGGCAGAACGCGGCCGCGCGGCTGGTCGCGACGGACCTGATGGCAGGAGTTGGCAGCGCTTGACGTGGTTCTGGCAGCGTTGACCGGGCGATCGTCAGGCCATGTTGAAATTCGCCTTGAAACTCGACGGTGTCGCTTCCTTCACCCTGGGTCTGCTGGCCCTGCTGATCCGCCCGGAAGTCGGCATGCCGACCGGCTGGCAGATCGGCCTCGGCCTTTTCTGCGTTGTTTACGGCGTGCTCGTCTTCACCTTGGGCACGCGCGCCCTTCCGGATCGCCGAATCGTGCTGCTGGTCATCGTCGGCAACCTGGTGTGGGGGCTGGACAGCATTCTCACGGCCGAGCTGAAGTGGTTCCCGCTCACCGACGCCGGCGTCGCGCTGGTCCTCGCGCAGGGGCTCGCGGTGATCGGTTTCGCGGTGCTGCAGGCCATCGGCCTCAAGCGCGCAGGGTCCGGGATCGACCGCGGAACTCCGCGACGATCTCAGTCCCTCGCCTGACCGTGATGTCGTAGATCCCGCTGCGGCCGAACCGGGTCCGTTCCACCGCCTCCGCCACGAGCTCGTCGCCTTCCCGCACGGGTTTGATGAAGTCGATCTCGGCCGTGGCGGCGACGGTGACGGACCCGGCCCTGTTGCAGGCGCAGGCGAACGCCGTGTCCGCCAGCAGGAAGACATAACCGCCGTGCGCGATGCCGTGGCCGTTGATCATCAGCTCGGTGACCTTCATGCGCAGCAACGCGTAGCCGTCGCGCAGCTCGACCGGCGCGATGCCGAGCGCGGTGGAGGCCTTGTCGGCAGCGAGCATCTCGGCAGGACCATTCATTCGTGGCAGCGTAATCACTCTGAAGGTGGTGTCACGCAGCGTTGAGGCCGCCCTACTGTCCGAATGCTTGATCGCTCAACATCGGAGGTGGTCGACATGGCTGGATGCTCTTGCTGCGGCGGTTGCACGGGTCCTGGCTGCGGGTGCTGCAGCAGCTGTTAGAAGGCCTGGACGACGAAGGCCGGCGCGGGGACGGAAGATCCCGCGCCGGCCTTTGCCTGCAGAACCGGGGTCAGCCCACGCACTTCGCGTAGTCGTCACCCATCGCTGCCTCTTGTCCGGGCTCGCAGGGCGAGTCCGGCGTGAGGAACGTGTCCGCGTTCTGCTGAAGACCCGCTTGCAGCGCGTTGGCCATCCGGGTCGGATTGCCGCTCAGCAGGGCATCGTTGATCTGCTCGTTCCTGTCCCAGGTCGTGGTGCAGCTGATGAAGATGCCGGACGTGACCTGCTTCGGCAGCCAGTAGGCGTGCAGGCCGACCTGACACGGCTGAATGTTCCAGTGTGGTGCGGCCTGGGCGGCTGGAACCGCCCAGAGCCCCGCGGACAGGATGAGGCAGACGACAGCGATGGACCTTCGAGCGAATCTGATCACTGGACTCTCCTGATGGTTGGTCAGTGCGAAAGTCCACGTCCGATCAGAGGGTCGGTGGCCGGGGTCTCGCTGTTAGCGGCTCCTTTCGCATTCACCCGGTTCAGCTACCGCAGAGGCCCGGATCAGCCCGTGTAGGCCTTGAACATGTTCGTGAACTCCCAGGTGGACTGCGAGATTCCACTGCAGGTGGGCGAAACCCCGCCGCCCGCGCACGAACCGTTGTCACGACCGGCGGACCAGAAGGCGATCCGTCCGACGTGGTTGGCCTTCGCGTAGTCGACGACCTTGCGCGCGTCGGCCTGGGTCGTCGTCGGGCCGGTGTCGTTGCGTCCGATCATCGGCGTGAGGCCCAGCAACGCCTTCAGTTGCGCGTCGGACTTCGACGGCCAGATAGCGCGCATCTGCCCGAGGGTGGCGGTCGCAGCGTTGACCATCGCGTCGCCCCAGTTGCCCGTGTAGCCGAAGTTCATCAGCATCGGGTTCACCAGCACGGTGACGCCCTGGGCGGCCGCGTCCTTGAGCACCTCGACCGAGTACGGGTCCATGCCGTAGTCCTGGCCCTGGATCCGCATGGTGTAGCTGACGGTGGTGCCGCGGCTGGCCTGGAGCTTCTTCAAGGCGGCGTTGACGGTCTTCTGGTCGATCGTCGCTTCCACGTCCACGTCGATGCTGTTGGAGCCCACCGCGTCCAGCACCTTCACGTAGGCGTTGTACAGCGCGTCGGCGGACGAGCAGACGTGCTCCAGGTACGGGCCCATCGCGCCGCCGGTCGCCACGATGACGCTGCCGCCAGCGGCCTTCAACGCCTTGGCGTCGCTCACGATGCGGCTGTCGTTCAACGGGACCGTGCCGCCCCACGCGGGGTCGCAGCCGGCTGAAGAGCCCAGCGCGAACGCGAGCGTGAAGTGCTTCTGGCCGGTCGCGTTGGCCACGTCCATCAACGAGGGCTTCGCCATCGTGATGTCGATGTACGGAGCGACGCGGGCGCTGCCGGGCGTTGGCGGCACGTCGGAAGTCGTTGTGGTGGAAGGGGGAGTCGTGGTCGTGGAGGTGGGCGTGGTGCCACCGCCGCACGGGACGCCGTTGAGCTTGCAGTTCGCCGGCAGCGCGGAGCCGCTCACCAGGAAGCCGAAGCTCGTCGAGGAACCGGCCGCGACGTTGCCGTTGTACTCGCGGTTGGTGAACGTGTGGTGGGTGCCGCTGCTGGTCAGCGTGGCGTCCCAGTAGGAGCCCACGGTAGCTCCGGCGAGGTCGAACTCGAGCTTCCAGCCGGCCAGCGCGGTGGTGCCCGCGGTGATCGTGTACTTGCCCTGGTAGCCGGAGCCCCAGGTCGAGTCCTGGCTGAAGACGGCGGATTCGCCGGCGGCGGAAGCGGGAGCGATGGCGACGAGTCCGGCCACGAGTGCGGTGGCGGCCCCGGCGGCGAAAAGGGCGAAGCGGGCCATCAGGGGTGTGTCCTTCCCGGCAGGGTGGAAGGGCGCGGACGGGAACGCGGGGCGCGTCGCGTTCCCATCCACGTACAGGGAGGTGCCCACACGCGGAGCACCTGCTCAATCACGGTAAGTGGCCTAGACCACAGCGTCAATGGGTCTAGACCTTTCTTGTCTGCCGGACAGTGGAACAATTCGGCGGGTGCGTGGAGCCACTGGAATCGGATCGCTGCCCGGAACCGACATCGACGAGGCGGCGAGGGTTGTCGTCGGCGAGCTGCCGGAGCTGCCGCACGTGCCGGAGCTGCCTGCGCGGGGCGTGGGCGCGGACATGATCGGCCGCACCGCCGGCCTGCTCGTCGACCTCGCGATCGAGGTGATCACGTCCGGCTACCGCGTCAACCCGCGGCCCGGCCGGGACCACCGGCGCGCTGTCGACCTGCTGCGGGGCGACCTGGACGCGTTCGACGAGGCGTTGGAACGGGCTGGTGCGCAGCCATCGGTCGTGAAGGTGCAGGCCGTCGGGCCGTGGACGTTGATGTCGAACATCGAGCTGATGCGCGGCCATCGGGTGCTCACGGACCGCGGCGCGGTCAAGGAGTTCTCGGAGTCGCTCGCTGAGGGGCTCAAGCTGCATGCCGCCGAGGTCGCCAAGCGCACCAAGGCGAAGGTCGTGGTGCAGCTCGACGAACCGGGCCTGCCCGCGGTGCTGCAGGGGCTGCTGCCGACGCCGTCGAAGCTCGGCACCGTGCCCGCGGTGCCCGTACCGGATGCGCGTTCAGTGCTCGCGACCGTGATCGAGGCCCTGAAGGACCACGAGGTGATGGTCCACTGCTGTGCGCCGCAGCCTCCGTTGACGCTGCTCAGGGAAGCGGGTGCGCAAGCGATTGCCTTCGACCTGTCGCTGATCAAGGGTGCAGAGGCGCTCGACGAGATCGGCGAGACCTGGGAGGCGGGCACGACGCTGGCGCTGGGCCTGGTGCCGAGCACCGACCCCGGCACGCCGGTGACGTTGAAGGAGGTAGGTGAGCGGGCCTTCACCCTGGTCGACCGGCTGGGCTTCCCGCGCTCGATCCTCGCCGAGAAGGCGCTGCCCACTCCGACGTGCGGTCTGGCTGGGGCGACGTCGAGCTGGGTCAAACGCTCACTGTCGCTGACCCGTGATCTGTCCTCGGCCTTTTTGGAACCGCCCGAGGGCTGGTGATGTCCGGTTTGGGCGGCTAGTCTGCTGCGAACTATTAGGAAACTTTCTTAACTGTAGGCCATCCGTCGAGGCCTGGACCGGGAGTTCCCCTCATGCGCATCAGACGTGCGGCTCTCGTCGCCGCAGTGCTCGCAGGTGTGGTCGTGGCGCCTGCCCAGGCCGCCCCCGCCGGACACATCAGGCTGGACCAGGTCGGTTTCGGCACCGCTGAGGCGAAGCACGCGTACGTGCTCGGCGGGGCCGCGAACACCAAGTTCACCGTTGTCGACAGTCGCGGGAAGACCGTGCTGACCGGCAAGACGGGTGCCTCGACGGGTTCGTGGAGCGACAAGTTCCCCGCGGTGCACCCGATCGACTTCTCTGCTTTGAAGACCGCGGGCACGTACCGGATCAAGGTCGGCTCGACGACCTCGACGGCGTTCAAGGTCGACTCGCTTTCGAAGCTGTTCCAGCCGGTCGCGAACGACACGGTCGAGTTCTTCCAGGCTCAGCGGGACGGCGCCTCGGTCGTCCCGGGACGGCTGAACCGCAAGCCCTCGCACCTCACCGACCGCTCGGCCGCGGTCTACGAGGAGCCGGTGTTCAAGGGCGAGGGCGGCGACGAGATCGCGGCGCCCTTGAAGCCGACGGGGGTGAAGGTCGACCTGGAGGGCGGCTGGTTCGACGCGGGTGACTTCGTGAAGTTCACGCACGCGTCGTCGTACTCCACGGCGTCGATGCTGCTGGCGTTGCGCAACAAGCACAACGACGCGCTGTACGACGAGGCCAAGTTCGGCTTGAAGTGGCTCGACAAGGCGTGGGACGAGAAGTCCGGCGTGCTGTACGCGCAGGTCGGCATCGGCACGGGTTCCGAGGAGTTCGGGTTCGTCGGCGACCACGACGTGTGGCGCCTGCCCGAGGCGGACGACAAGCTCGACGTGAAGCCGGGGGACAGCCAGTACTACATCAAGTACCGGCCGGTGTTCGCGGCCAACAAGCCCGGCGAGAAGATCAGCCCGAACCTGGTCGGGCGGGTGGCCGGCTCGTTCGCGGTGGCCGCGCAGATCGAGGCTCGCCGCAACCCGCGTCTCGCCTGTGAGTACCTCGACAAGGCCGCGAAACTCTTCGCGCTCGCCAAGACCGACAACCCGGGCGAGCTCGTGACGGCGTTCCCGCACGCCTACTACCCCGAGGGCTCCTGGACCGACGACATGGAGTTCGGCGCGACGCAGCTGGCGCTGGCCGCGAAGGCGTTGAACGACAAGCGCTACAACCAGTTCGCGAAGGCGGCGGCCCACTGGGCCAAGCAGTTCCTGGCCACGGGCGACCCGGACACGTTGAACGTCTACAACATCTCGGCTTTGGGTCACGCCGATCTCGCGAAGTTGTTGAAGGCGGGCGTGCCCGGCGCCGAGGTGACCGAGTCGCAGATCGTCGGCGACATCAAGCGTCAGCTGCAGCAGGGTGCCGAAGCGGCCAAGAGCTCACCGTTCCGCACCGCCGCCAACGTCGAGACGTGGGACGTCGGCTCGCGCACGTTCGGCTTCATCACGACGGCCGCGCTGTACGAGAAGGTGACCGGGTCCGCTGAGTACCGGACGTTCGGCACGCAGCAGCGCGGCTTCGCGCTCGGCACGAACGCCTGGGGCACGTCGCTGATCGTCGGTGTCGGCGCGAAGTTCCCGGAGTGCCCGCACCACCAGGCGGCGAACCTGTCCGGCTCGATCAACGGCGGCTCGAAGGTGCTCGTCGGCGCGGTGATCAACGGCCCGAACGACGCCACGCTGTTCGAGGACCTCGGCGAGATGCCGGAGGGGTCCGTGGCCTGCACCAAGCCGTACACGACCGAGTTCAACTCGGCGAAGTCGGTGTTCGCCGACGATCTGAGGTCGTGGCCGAGCTCCGAGCCCGCGATCGACTTCACCGCGACGGGCGTGCTCGGCTTCTCGCTGATCGCCAACGGCTGAGTGGCGCCGGCGCGGGCCTGGGTGTCCAATTCGGACTTGTGCTCAGGCTCGCGCTGGTGGTCGCGCTGCTTCTGTGCGCGGCTCCGGCGCACGCCCTGCCGCGCAACGCCTCCTGCCACGTACCCGGCGTGCACGACGCGGATGTGATCCCTCGCGCTCTTCCGCATCATCATCGGACTGTTCTTCGTCATCCACGGCGTGCAGCACCTGTCCAAAGGAACCAGCCTGCTCACGTGGCCCTCC
>NZ_JBEXPJ010000226.1:0-12378 GCF_040611995.1 Lentzea sp. NPDC006480 | reverse complement strand
TCGCGTACCCCTCGGCCCACTCGAAGTTGTCCATCAACGACCAGCAGAAGTACCCGCGCAGGTCCACACCCGCGGTGATCGCCGCATGCGCGGCCCGCAGGTGCGAGGCCAGGTACGACGTGCGGTCCTCGTCGTCGACACCCGGCTGGTCCGGGTACGCGGCACCGTTCTCGGTGATGTACAAGGGAATCGCCGGGTAGTCCTGGTGCACGCGCAGCAGTACGGACGTGAGCCCGTCCGGCCGCACCTCCCAGTCCATGTCCGTGCGCGGCGCGTCGTCCCTGCGCGGGAACGACAGCTGCGGGACCCCGATCCACGGCGACGGGCCGGGCTCACCGGGGGCGGCGCTGACGTAGTGCTCGGAGTAGTAGTTCACGCCGAGCATGTCGAGCGGCGTCGAGATCACCGCCAGGTCGCCGTCCTTGACCAGTTCGGAGAACCCGAGCGGCGCCAGGTCCTCCACCACGTCCGCCGGGTAGCTCCCGCGCAGCAACGGGTCGAGGAAGATCCGCTGCTGCAACCCGTCCAGCCGCCGTGCCACGTCCAGGTCGGCCTCGGAAGCGGGGTCGGCCGGGATGATCGGGTACATGTTGAGCGTGATCCCGGCCTGCTTGCCCGCGTCGCGGATGACCTTCGCCGCCAGCCCGTGGCCCAGCAGCAGGTGGTGCACCGCGGCCGCGGCGGCGGACGGCTCGGTCCGGCCAGGAGCGTGGATTCCGGCGGCATAACCGAGAAACGCCGAACACCACGGCTCGTTCAACGTTGTCCAGGTGTCGATTCGATCGCCCAGCGCCTCGACTGTCGTCTGGGCGTAGTCGGCGAACCGGAACGCGGTGTCGCGCGACGCCCACCCACCGAGATCTTCCAGCTTCTGCGGCAGGTCCCAGTGGTAGAGCGTCGGCCACGGCTTGATCCCGTGCTCCAGCAACGTGTCGATCAGCCGCCGGTAGAAGTCGAGCCCGGCCTGGTTCACCGGGCCGCCGTCCGGGCGCACGCGCGGCCAGGCGATCGAGAACCGGTAGGCCTGCAGGCCCAGGTCGGCCATCATCCGCACGTCCTGCTCGACCCGGCGGTAGTGGTCGGCACCCGGCTCGCCGGTGTGGCCGCCCACGATCTTGCCCGGTACGCGGCAGAACGCGTCCCAGATCGAGTCGGTCCGCCCGTCGACGTCCGTGGCACCCTCCACTTGGAACGCCGCCGTCGCGGCGCCCCACAAGAACCCTTGCGGGAAAGCGATGTCCTCCACCTTCACCCCTTCACAGCACCCTGCATGACACCCGCGACGATCTGCCGCCCGAGCACGAGGAAAACGATCAGAACCGGAACAGTCGCCAGAGTGGTTCCGGCGAGCACGAGCGAGTAGTCGACGTAGTAGCCGCTCTGCAGCTTCTCCAGCGCCACCTGGATCGTCGGGTTGTCGGCGTTCAGCACGACCAGCGGCCACAGGAAGTCGTTCCAGGACTGCATGAACGTGAACACGCCGAGCATCGCGGCGGCCGGCCGGGCGGCGGGCAGTGCGACGTGCCAGAACGTCCGCCACAGGCTGCAGCCGTCCATCCGCGCCGCCTCGACCAGCTCGTCCGGGATGGCGTCGACCAGGTACTGCCGCATCCAGAACACCCCGAACGCGGTGACGAGGTTCGGCACGATCACGGCCTCCAGCTCGCCGGCCCAGCCGAACTCCGCCATCGCCATGTACAGCGGGATGATCCCGAGCTGCGTCGGCACCGCGAGCGTCGCCACCACGAACAGGAACAGCACGCTGCTGCCCCGGAACCGCAGCTTGGCGAAGGCGAACCCGGCCAGCGTCGACAGCAGGACCACCGAGAGCGTCACCGTGCCGGACACGATGAAGCTGTTGGCCAGCGACTTCCAGAACGGGATCGTGTCGAGCACCCTGGCCGCGTTGGAGAAGAAGTTCCCTCCGGGGACCAGGGTGAAGTCCCCGGTCAGCGCCTCGTTGTCCCGGCTCGCCACCAGGAACGAGTAGTACAGCGGGAAAGCCGAGCCGAGCACGAACGCGGCCAGCACTCCGTAGACCACAAAGGATGGACGCCTCATCGCACCGTCTTCCTCGTGAGCCAGAAGTTGAGCCCGGCGACCAGAATGACGATCAGGAACAGCATCCAGGCGATCGTCGACGCGTAACCGAGGTCGAACTGCTGGAAGCCCGACTGGTACATGTAGAGCACGACGGTCTGGTACTGGTGCACGGACCCGCCGCCACTGCCGCCGGCGGGCTCGAAGAGCTTCGGCTCGGTGAAGATCTGCAGCCCGCCGATCGTCGACGTGACGATCACGAAGATCAGCGTGGGCTTGAGCATCGGCAGCGTGATGCTGAAGAACCGCCGGATCGGACCGGCGCCGTCGACCACGGAGGCCTCGATCACCTCACGCGGGATCGCCAGCATCGCGGCCAGCACGATCAGCGCGTTGTACCCGGTCCACCGCCAGTTGACCATCGAGGCGATGGCGACGTGGCTGCCGAACGTGCTGGCCTGCCAGTCGATCGCCGGCAGGCCGACCGTCGTGAGCACGTCGTTGACGAGGCCGTACTGCGGCCCGAACAGGTTTCCGAAGATGATCGTCAACGCGACCATCGACGCGACGTAGGGCAGCAGCACGCCCATCCGCCACCCCGTCTTGCCCCGCAGGTTGGCGCTCAGCAGAGAGGCGAGCAGCACCGCGATGACCAGCTGGGGGATGGTCGACAGCAGGAAGATGCTGAACGTGTTGAACAGCGCGTTCCAGAACTGGCTGTCGCCGAGCAAGGTCACGTAGTTGTCGGCGCCGACGAACTTCGCGTCGTCCGCGCCCAGTTCCCAGTCGAACAGCGACACGTAGGCCGTGTACAGCAGGGGGAACACGCCGATGGCGGCGAAGAGCACGAAGAACGGGGCGACGAACAGGTAGGGGGAGACTTTGGTGTCCAGTGTGGACAGACGGTACCGCGGGCGGGTCTCCTCGACCCGCTCGCGGTCCGGCCGTGTGAGCAAAGCCGTCACTTGGCGACCTTCTGTGCCTCCGCGACGGCGGTCTTCCACGCGTCGTCCGCGCTGCTCTTGCCCTGCTCGACGGACAGCAGCGCCGCGCTGATGACGGTGTCCTGGATCTGACCGTCGGTCGGGCCCTTGTACTGCGCGGCCGTGATCTTCTTGGCCTGCGCGGCGAACAGCGCGCCGACCTTGATGTCACCGAAGTACGCGTTCGACGACTCCAGCAGAGCGGGGTCGGTGAGCGCCTTGACCTGGCTCGGGAACGTGGCCTTGGACTTGAACGCCTTGATCTGCTGCTCCGGCGCGGTCAGCCAGGCGGCGAGCTCCGCGGCCTTCTTCGCGTTCTTGCTCTGCTTCGGCACGGTCAGGTACGAACCGCCCCAGTTGCCGCCACCGCCCGGGAACGCCTCGGTCACGGCCCACTTGCCCTTGATCTCGGGGCCGCCCAGCTTCTCGATGCCACCGAGCATCCACGCGGGGCAGGTCTTCGTGGCGAACGCGCCGGCCTTGACGCCGGCCTCCCACTCCTTGCTCCACGCGGGAAGCTTCGCCGACTGTCCCTTCGCGACAGCGCCGGTGACCGCGGTCCAGTCGGCCTTGACCGCCGGGTTGGTGTCGATGACGAGCTTGTCCTGCTTGTCGAAGTAGCCGAGCTCGTGCTGGTTGTGCATGGCGTTGAAGACCTGTGCGGCGCTGTCGAACCACGCGGCGCCGTTGGCCTTCGTCATGAACTTGTCACCCGCGGCGAAGTAGCTGTCCCAGGTGGCGAACATCGCCTTCACGGACTCCGCGTCCGACGGCAGGCCGGCGTTGTCGAACAGGTCCTTGCGGTAGCACATCGCCATCGGGCCGATGTCGGTGCCGTAACCGATGAGCTTGCCGTCCTTGACCACGGCGTCGTACTTCCACTTCAGCCAGCGACCTTCCTCGATCTGAGGACCGATCTCCTTGAGGTCGTTGAACTGGCCGGCCTTCGACATCACCTGGGCGAGGTAGCCCTCTTCGATGGCCTCGATGTCGGCCAGGCCCGATCCCGCACCGAGCTTGGTGAACAGGTTCTTGTGGTGCGGATCGGCGGTGCCGGTCTTGCGCTGCGTGATCTTGACGTCCGGGTGCGCTGCCTCGTACTCCGGGAGCAGGTCCTCGTACCCGAACTCGTTGAAGGTCGCGATGGTCAGCTCGGTCTTGCCGTCCTGCGTGGCTCCGCCAGAAGACGAACAGGCGGAGGTGGTGGCGGCTAACAGCAGAAGCACGCTGACCCAACTGCGGTGGCGCACGGGAGAACTCCCTCGGTCTCGGCGGACGTTTCTGGGAGCGCTCCCAGAAGTTTCAGGGAGTGTTAACCGCACGACATAGGGGTGTCAATGGGTTACGGCTGGGTTTCCTGGGAACGCTCCCAGTTTGTTACGCGCTGACTCGTTTGATCAGAGTCGTCGGCAGCAGCAGCGACGGGGGCAGCCCGTCCTCACCGTTGAGCTCGGCCAGCAGCCGCCACGTCATCGTGCGGCCGAGCTCCTCGACGTCCTGCCGGATGGTGGTGAGGGGCGGGCTCGCGGTCGACGCGAACACCGAGTCGTCGAACCCGATCACCGCGACGTCGTCGGGGATGCGCTTGCCGTGCGCGTGCAGCACCTGCAACGCGCCCAGCGCCATGATGTCCGCCGCGACGAACACCGCGTCGAGGTCGGGAGTCTTGCGCAGCAACTGTTCCATCGCCTCGGCGCCGCTCTCGGGCGTGAAGTCGCCGTGGACGACCGGGCCGGTCTTCTTGGCCTCGCTCAGGCCCCGCCTGAACCCGCTCAGCCGGTCGGCGCCGACGGCCATGTCCTTCGGCCCGGCGACCGTGCCGATCTTCTTGCGTCCCAGCGAGATGAGATACCGCGCGGCTTCGAGCCCGCCGGTGAAGTTGTCGGAGTCGACGAACGGGACGGTGGTGGTGCCGAGCGGCCGTCCGCCGGACACGACCGGCAGGCCGAGCTCAGCGAGCATCGGCACCAGCGGGTCGTCGCCGTGCAGGCTCACCAGCAACGCGCCGTCGACGTGGCCGCTGCTCAGGTACGCCACCAGGTCGCTGGTGTCGGACGGCTGGCTCATCATCAGCAGCAACTGCATGTGGCGGCCGGTGAGCTCGGCGTGCACACCCCGCAGCACGCCCGCGAAGAACGGGTCGGACAGCACCCGGCCGGACGGTTCGGACACCACCAGCGCGATGGCGTTGGCCCGGTTGCCGGCGAGGGCGCGCGCGGCCTGGTTCGGCGCGTAGCCCAGCTCGGCGATGGCGGCGTGGACGGCCTCGCGGGCCTTCGCGCTGACGTACTGCTCGTCGTTGATCACGCGCGAGACGGTCGACTTCGAGACCCCGGCGACCCTCGCGACTTCTTCGATGCGGGGTCCGGGACGTCGTTTCGCCGTCTCGGTCATGCGCTCATCTTAGAGAACACCGAGTTTGGTCACGGTGATCGGCTCGTGCGTGTCGCTGGGGGCGGTCAGATCCGTCAGGTCGGTCAGCTCAGGCGGCTTGGCCCAGCCATGATCTCCGGTGCATCCGGGTTCTCCCTCTGTGCGGCGGCGGGAGTCAAGTTTCCAAGATCGTCCGCACAAATTCCGCACAGCCGCCGCGAGTTCTGGCACCATGCCCCCCGAGGAGGGTCAGTGCGGTATCGGCTTCTTGGGCCACTGCAGATCTGGCGTGGGGGCGTCGAACTGCGGCTGGGCGGGCCCCGGCAACGGGCGTTGCTCGCGGCGTTGGCCCTGCACGTCAACGAGACTGTCAGCTTTGAACACTTGAGTGAAGCGGTGTGGGAATCTCCGCCTGCGGCACCGGAGTCGAACATCCGCACCTATGTGGCGGCGTTGCGCAAGCTGGTGCTCGACGACCTGGTCACCGTGCCCGGCGGGTATCGGCTCAAGGTGCCCGCGGACGAGGTCGACGTCCACGTCTTCGAGCTGTGGTGCGCAAAGGGCGACGAGGCGTTGCGGCAAGGGGACCACCGCGAGGCCGTAAGACACTACGAGCAAGCGCTCGCGCTGTGGCGGGGTCCGGCGCTCGACGGCCTCACGGTCGGGGCGCGGCTGGTCGCCGAGCTGACGTTGCTGCAGGAACGCAGGCTGACGGTCGCGGAGCAGCACGCGCGGCTCGCCATCGAGCTGGGCCAGGGCGAGCGGCTGATCGGGGAGCTGCGGAGGCTGACGAAGCAGTTCCCGTTGAGGGAACAGCTGTGGTTGCAGCTCATGCACGCGTTGCAACGCGCGGGCAGGCCGGCCGAGGCGTTGCAGACGTTCGAGGACCTGCGAGTGCTGCTGGCCGACGAGCTGGGTACTGATCCGGGCTCTGAGCTGCGCGAACTGCACGCGAAACTGCTGCGCGGCGACGAGCCCAGGCCCGCGTTGAACACCCTGCCGCGCGACGTCGCGGACTTCACCGGGCGCGCTGCCGAGATGCACCGGCTGACCAGGGCCGTCACCGGGCGGTCGGCCGTGGTGATCTCCGCGATCGACGGCATGCCGGGTGTCGGCAAGACGACGCTCGCCATCCACCTGGCGCACCGGCTGGAGTATCCGGACGGTCAGCTGTTCATCGACCTGCACGCGCACACCGCGGGCCGCCAGCCCGTGGAGCCGACGGACGCGCTCGACGTGCTCTTGCGCGCGCTCGGCCTGGAGGAGATCCCGGTCAGCCTGGACGAGCGGGCCGCGTTGTGGCGGCTGGAGCTGTCCAGGAGAAAGCTGCTGGTCGTGCTCGACAACGCGGCGAGCGCGGACCAGGTGCGGCCGCTGCTGCCGGGCATGCCGGGGTCGTTGGTGCTGGTCACGTCACGTGCGCGGCTCGTCGAGCTGGAAGGCACTTCGACGCTCACGCTGGACGTGCTGTCCGAAAGCGAGGCCCTGCAGCTGTTCGCCACGATCGTCGGCGACGAACGCGGCACGGACGAGGCTGCCCGTGAGGTCGTCGAGCTGTGCGGCAGGCTGCCGCTGGCCGTGCGACTCGCCGCGGGCCGGTTGAGGTCACGGCCCACCTGGACCACCGCACATCTCGCGACGCGGTTGCGCGAGGGACGATTATCCGAACTGGACGCCGTCTTCGCGTTGTCGTTCGGCCAGTTGCCGGACGGCCACCAGCGGCTGTTCGCGTTGCTGGGCCTGCACCACGGCACGGACTTCGACGTCGACCAGGCCGCGGCGCTCGGCGAGCTCGACCTGCTGGAGTGCGACGGCATGCTGGAGGACCTCGTCGACGTCCACCTGCTGGAGGCGACGACGCTCGGCCGGTACCGGATGCACGACCTGCTGCGGCAGTACGCGCAGTCCAAGGTGGACAGTTCGCGCGAGCCGCTGACCCGGTTGCTCGACCACTTCCTCGACACCGCGAACCAGGCGACGCGGCTGATGTCGCCCGCGGCCCGCAAGTACGAGGTCGACATCACCTACCGGCCGCAGTCGCGGCTCGTGCTGCGCGACTACGACCACGCGGTCGAGTGGCTGGAGACCGAACGCCAGACGCTCGTTGCGGCCGTTGCGCTGTCGTTGGACGGCGACTGGCGTACACACACGTGGCAGCTCGCGCGCGCGTTGACGTTCTTCTGCATGGTGCGCGGCCACACGCGTGACTGGGCGACGATCAACGAGCTGGCGCTGGAAGCCGCGAAGGACGATCCAGCCGCGACCGCGATCACGACCAAGAACTACGCGATGGTCTTCTGGCAGACCGCGCGCTACCAGGACGCGATCTTCTACAACGAGCGCGCGATCGAGATGCTCCGCGAGCAGGGCGACCTGCAGGGCGTGGCCGGCACGCTGAACAACCTGTCGCTGGTCTACCGGACGCTGGAACGTCACGCCGAGGCCGCTGACCTGCTGGAACAGGCGATCACGGTGGCACGGGAGCTGGGCGACCGGCACCTGGAGTCGCAGGCGATGAGCAACGTCAGCAACATCTACCGCGCGCTCGGCCGCTACGACGAGGCGCTGGAGGCGTGCAACGGCGCGCTCAAGCTCATGCGCGAGATGGGCAGCCGTCGCGACGAGGCCGACACGCAGAGCGCGCTCGGCATGATCCTGCACGCGATGGGCAGGCACGACGAGGCGCTCGACGCGTTGAACTCGGCCCTCACCGCCGTGCGCGCGATCGGCGACGTCACGACCGAGACGGTGGTGCTCAACTACCTCGGCGAGGTGCTGACGGTCGCCGGACGTGCCGCGGAAGCCTTGGTGCCGTTGCGCGAGGCGTTGGAGCTGGCGGAACGGATCGACGACCGGCGCGAGGCCGCGAACGCGCACAAGCACCTGGCGAAGGCGGTCGCGGATCCGGCCGAGGCGGCTCGGCACGCGAAGGAGGCCGAGGAGAGGTTCGCGGCGCTAGGTTCCGACTGACCGCGGCCCTGGCGTGCCGCCCGCCAGCACCGCACCGCGCGGCAGGCCGTCCCGCAGCAACGGCAACAGCTTCGGGTGCTTGCTCATGAGCACCGCGGCGGTGCCGTTGCGCTGCTGGACCCGGCGGCAGAAGTGCGGCGACAGCGGCACTCCCAGGTACGCCTCCGCCCTCGGTCCGTAGACGACGCGATCTCCAAGCCCGCACCACGCGGCGGCCACCGGCTGACCGTCCGCCCAGAGGTAGCCCTCCACGTACACCGCGCCCTGCAGCCGCCCGGCCTCGCTGAAGGCCACGCTGAACGCGACCTGCGGCGCCAGGCGGGTGTCGGCGTCGGCGAACCACCACGTGCCGACGTCGAGCACGAGGCCTTCCACGCTCGCGTGCGCCCACTCGGAGTCGTCGACGAGCGTGCGGAACGGTGCCTCCAGCTCGGCGAGAGCCGCGGTGAGCTCCTCCACCCGCTCATGGTGCGTCCAGTCGGCCGAACGCGCTGCCCGGCGTGGAATAACTTCACCCGGTGCGGGCCGTCCACATGCGACGGTCGACGAGCTCGGTGCCTGGACGGACCTAGCTGATGGTGACGTTGATCGTCACCTGGACGGAGCCCGCGGTGCCCGTGATCGTGCCGTCGCCCGCCTTCGGACCGGCCTGCAGGCGGGCCTTGAACGTGATCGTCTGACCCGGCGCCAGCGTCTGGCCGCCGGTGCAGGTGACCGTGCCCTTGCCTGCCGGGCAGCCGACCGACCCCTCCGGCACCTTGCCCGGTCCGACCGTCTTGACCTTGTCCGGCAGGTTCAACGTCAACGTTGGCACCTCGGCCGGCGCGGTGCCGTTGTTCGTGATGCCGATCGTCATCTCGTCGGGCGGGCCGTTGGTGGTCATGGCGATGTTGCTCGGCGCGCTCCCGGAGAACTTCGGTGATCCGGCGGGACCGGGGACCGTTGTCGTGGGTGCGGCGGGGCCGTTGGTGCCGCCCTGCTCGGTGCCAGGCGTGCCGGCACCCGCCGTGGTCGCGGTGGGCGCGACACCGGAGGTCGGCGTGGAGCCGGACGACCCGACCGGTGCCTGCCCGGTCGTGGTGATCGTCGTGATCACCGGGGCGGCGCCGGGAGGAGCGCTCGGGTCGTTGTTGTTCGAGGTGACCACCCCGGAACCGGCGACGATCACGACCGCGGCGGCCGACGCGGCCACGCCGATCCACGACGACGCGCTGAGGGAGATCGCCGCGCCCTTGGTCGCCGCGGCGGCCAGGTACCCGGCGGTGCCCGTGCCGAGCACGATGGGCGCGACGAGTCCGCGCAGCGCACCGTTCACGTCGGCCAGTTCGCTGGCGAGCTTGCGGCATTCGGCGCAGTCGTCCATGTGCGAGTCGAGCTGGACGGCCTCGCGTCCCTTGAGCCCGCCCCGCGTCCACGCGCCGAGCTTCGTCACCGTCGCGCGGCACCGTTCGGCCGGCTCCTGGGCCACGTGCGCCTGCAGGAACGCCTTGCGCAGCCCTTCGCGCGCACGGAACGCCATCGCGGAGACGCCGTTCGCGGTGAGTCCCAGCAGCGGCGCGATCTCGCCGGGTGACTGGCCTTCGATCGCGGTGTGCCACAGGACCGTCTGCCAGCGCTCGGGCAGCGACGCGAACGCCGACGCCGCCAGCGCCTGGTCCAGGTCCTCGACGGCCTTGTCGCGGAACGGCACGCTCGTCGCCTTCGTGGCGCCGGGGACTTCCTCGACGTTGCCGGCGAGCTCGAGCCGTTTCTCCTTGCGCGTCCGGTCGTAGGCCGCGTGCCGCACCGCCGTCAGCAGGTACGGCCGGAACGCCGCGCCGGGACCGCCGCCGGTGCGCAGGGCGGCGAGGACCTTGGCGAACGCGTCCGACACCAGGTCGTCCGCGTCCGACGTCGACGACGACAGCTGCATCGCGAGGATCGTGGCGGCGCGCACGTGGCGTTCGTAGAGCTTGCCGTAGGCCTCGACCGTTCCGTCGCGCACGGCATCTATCAGGTCGGCGTCCGACGGCGGTCGCCCACGCTGCCCGATCAAAGAATGCCGCCTTACGTCATGCTCACCACTGATACGCGGACCCTATCGAGATGACTCAACACGAACAATCCACGCATCCGAACCTGATGTAATAAAAGAGGTTTAGGGCGGGCCTAAGTCTTGACCAACACAGGTCCGATGGCCCTGGCGCGTACTTACGTTGCCTGCCGTGACGGACTTCCTGACCCCGGTGCGCGTGGCGGTGCCCATCGAGCGGCACAGCCTGCTCTCCGACCGCCGTGCCCTCGCCCTGGTCACGCCCGACGCGGACGTGACGTGGCTGTGCCACCCCTCACCGGACTCGCCGGCGTTGTTCGCCGCGCTGCTCGGCGGTTCCGGTCATTTCTCGGTGCGGCCGCAGAAGGAGCAACTTCCACTGGGCCAACGGTATGCACCGGGCACGATGACGGTGCAGACGCGCTGGACGGGTCTGTGCGTGACCGACCATTTGGCGTCAAGTCTGGTGCGGACGGTCGAAGGGCGGGTGCCTGTTGTCGTGGAGTTCGCGCCACGCCCGGATTTCGGCCGTGCCCCCGTGGTGCTGGAACAGGTCGCCGATGGGCTGCGGGTGGCCGGCACGCCGATCCTGCTGCGGTCGCCCGGTGTGGACTGGCAGATCTGCGAGGGCACCGCGACAGCTGTGATCACCCCACCTTTCGTGCTGGAGCTGGAGTTGGGTTCTCCGTCCGAAGTGGACACTGATTGGCCCGATTGGTCAGCGTCGTTGCGACTTCCGGCGGTCTGCCCGGAGCTGGCGCTCCGGTCCGCACTTACGTTGCGTGCTTTGTGTCATCGCGACACCGGCGGGGTGCTCGCGGCGGCCACGACGTCGTTGCCCGAGCAGATCGGCGGCGTCCGCAACTGGGACTACCGCTACTGCTGGCTGCGTGATGCGGCCTTGACCGTGCAAGCGCTGGTGTCGCTCGGGTCCTTCGCCGAGGCAACGGCTTTCGTGGACTGGTTCTGCCGGGTGCTCCTGTCGGTTCCCGGTCCGGAACTGCTGAGTCCGCTCTACACCGTGCACGGCACCGCGCTCGGCCCGGAGCAGGTGATCGACAGCCTGCCCGGCTACGCGGGTTCCGGACCGGTCCGCGTCGGCAACCTCGCCGACTCGCAGGTGCAGCTGGACGTGTTCGGCCCGATCGCCGACCTCGTCCACGACCTGGCGCTGGCCCAGGGATTCCTGTCCGATCGTTCCTGGGACGTCGTCGTCGCGATGGTGTCGGCCGTGTCGCGGCGCTGGCACGAGCCGGACCACGGCATCTGGGAGGAACGCCACCTGCCGCGCCACCGCGTCTACTCCCGCGTGATGTGCTGGCAGACCCTCGACCGCGCGATCGGTCTGGCGTCCCGGTTCGGCCGCCCGCTCGATCCCGCGTGGCCGGCGCTGCGCTCGGTGATCGCCGCCGAGGTGCTGGACCGAGGCTGGAACCCGGACGTGGGCGCCTTCACCACGGCCTACGACGGCACCGATCTCGACGCCGCCTCGCTGCACGTCGGCCTGTCGGGCCTCCTCGACCCGGCCGACCCGCGGTTTCACGCCACGGTCGTCGCGGTCGAGGAGACCCTGCGCAGCGGCCCGACCGTCTACCGCTATCTGCGCGACGACGGCCTGCCGGGCGACGAGGGCGGGTTTCACCTGTGCACGGCTTGGTTGATCGAGGCGTATGTGAAGGTCGGCCGCCGCGCTGATGCCGAGGAGCTGTTCGAGAGCTTCGTCCGGCTGGCCGGGCCGACCGGACTGCTGTCCGAGGAGTACGACCCGGTCGCCGAACGATCCTTGGGCAACCACCCGCAGGCCTACTCCCACCTGGGCCTGATCAGGTGCGCCCGGCTGCTGTCAGGTTGATTCCAGGGGAGTGCCTCCCGGCGGTCGAGCTCACGGCTGTCACGTACTCAATCGCTGCAACCCACAGCGACGTCACGTCGTGTGTCTTATAAACGACTAAACTCGGCGTGGTGGGGGTGGAAACGACT
>NZ_JBEXPJ010000225.1:0-12806 GCF_040611995.1 Lentzea sp. NPDC006480 | reverse complement strand
GCACCGGATAGGTGGCGCGAACGGCCAGCGGGGATCGGGCGGCATCAGCGAGCGATCACGAGCACTGCACGCCGTTCAATGTGAAGCCGCTCGCCGCTGCGGCCTGGCCGTTGGCCTGGTAGCCGACCGTCACGCTCTGGCCAGGTGCGAGATCGGGACTCCAGCCCGGCGCGGTGGCGGTGACCGTCGATCCGCTCTGCGTCACGGTCGCGTTCCAGCCGTTGGTGACGGTGACACCGGACGGCACGGTCCAGGCCGATCGCCAGTTGTTCGCGGCAGAGGACCCGGTGTTGGTGATGGTCGCCTCGGCGGTGAAGCCGCCCTGCCACGAGTTGGTGATCTTGTGCGCGGCGCGGCACGAGACGGGACCCGGATTCGGGCCCGGATTCGGATCGGGGTTGGGAGTGGAGCCGGAGGTCGTGAACGAGAACGAGTTCACCGCCAGGCCGGGTCCGCCCTGCCACGGCTCGAACCCGAACTGGACGCTCGTGAGGTACCAGGAGCTCTGGACCTGGCCGCGGCGCACGGCGTCGTTCGCGAACTCGGTGAGGTTCAGGTTGAGGGAGTTGGTGGTCTGCTGGCGGACGTAGGAGATGACGTTCCAGCCGATGTTGCCGACCCAGACATCCCATCCGGTACCGGCGAGGGACGCGGTGCCCACCTTGCTGCCGATCGGCTGGGGCGGACCCTGGTGGCTGCCCCAGATCATCAGCTCCGCGCCGGTGTTCTGGCCGGACTGGTTGGGGTTCGGGTCGAACCAGAGGTCGTAGGAGGCGTTCCAGGAGCCGCTCGCCGTGCTGTAGGCGACGCTGGACGAGAGCGCCCCGAACCTGTTCACCTGCAAGGGAAGTCCACTACCGCTGGAGCAGTTGCCGTAGTGGCAGCCCGCGTAGATCGACGGGTAGGCGGCGGGCGCTCCGTTGGTCGGCACGTTGTGGCTGCCGGAGGTGATGGCGAAACCGTTGTCGGAGACGCTGATGCACTGGCCGTCGCTCGCACCCCACTCGTTGTTCTGGACGACGTAACGGCCACCCTGGATCTTGGTCGAGCCGAACTTCTCGCAGATCGTCGTGGCGGCAGCGGCCTCTGGCGGACTTGTGGCCACCACCAGACCCGCCACGGTCGTGACGGCGGCCAGCAGCAGTACCACCGGCCGGAGGGTTCGAACACGCATGGCGAACAACTCCTTTGTTGATCGGGTGAGGGGTGACGCGTCCCGGCAACGGTCGTGCCGGGACGCGTCAGCACCGGCCTCCTAGCCGAAGAGCTCCGCGTGCAGCGAGAACGCCGTCGCGATCTCGGCCTGCGCCCAGAACCGGTGGTAGGTGAAAGCCGGAGCCGGACCGCCGTCGAGGTAGCGCTGCACCTTCGGCCAGTCCGGGTCGTTCTTGTAGTAGGACCGGATCGACAGGAACGTGGAGTTCTGGTCGATCTTGTCGCCGTTCGGCATGGTGCCCGTCCAGCCCGGCGGCACGTACACGCCCTCGCCGGTGGTGGCGTTGTACTTGTCGTCGAACCGGCTGTAGTCGGTCCGCACCTCCGGCACGGCGATGCCCTTGGCGTCCTCGTGCGACAGCAACGCCGTCAGGAGACCCTCACCCGTGGTCCGCGCCGGGCCGTCGCCCGACTTGGCCGCGTAGTTGAGCAGGGTCTTGGCGAACGACGCCGCCACACCGACGTCCTGGCTGGAGTTGAGCACCTTCACCCGCAGGTTCGCGTTCGCGCCCGGTGAGGCCGGGTTCCAGGTTTCCGGTGCACCGGTCCACTCCAGGTCGGACGGGATCTGGAAGGCCCCGTTCGCACCGAGCGTGGTGTTGGCGAGCGCCCACGGCACCCACTTGTCCAGGATCTTCTTGGCCCGCGGGTCCCCGGTCTTCTGGTAGAGCGCGGCCGTGCGTTCCATCTGCCACACCTGGAAGCCGAACCACCGGTTCGACGGCGGGTCGCGCCACACCGGGTGCGCGTCGTAGAACATGCCGTAGAACGTCGGCGTGCCGGCGGGAGGCTTGCTGTACGAGCCGTCCCAGCTGTTCGTGACCCCACCCGCGATGGCACCGTCGGACGACTGCAGCCACTGCAGCAGCTCCAGCTGGCGATCCATGCTCTTGGCCCAGTCCTGTTGACCGGTGGCCGACTTCGGCTTCAGCGAAGGCACGTTGGCCAACGCGTACGCCGCCAACGGGTTCTGGTAACCCTGGTGCGAGGCACCGTCACCGATGCGCCACGCCCAGCCGGCGCTCGTGTCGGTCGCGCCGCCCCACGCGTAGTACCAGGACATCAGGTAGTGCTCGCTGTCCTTGCCGGTCGCGGCGGGGCACGTCGCGGGGCTGGTGCAGTCGCCGATCTTCTTGAAGTACTTGTCGAACATCGCGTACCTCAAGTAGTCGCCCATCTTCGCGGCCTTCGCGAGCTCGGGCGCGATCTGGGACTGCTTGCCCTGCTCACTCGCCCACTGCTCGGCGAACATCGCCACCTGCACCGCGCGGGCGTCCGCGTCCGGCGCGTTGGTGTACTTCCACTGCTTGGCGTAGGACTTGTCCTTGGTGAACAGGTCCAGGTAACCGTTGGGGCCACCGTGCTTGAACGTGTCGCAGGACGGCTGCGGGATGGTCTCCCACACCGACTCCGACGAGCCGCGCTGGTAGGTGTTGATGTAGGACGGGGCCGTGGTGCCGTCGCCGCACCGGCCGAAGCCGAGGGTGTTGTCGACGTCCAGCAGCCAGTGCATGCCGTAGATGTCGTCAGTGCCGTACGCGGCCTTCAGCTCGGCCGCGATCGGGTCCTGTCCCACCGCCACACTGCTGTCCAGTTCGGACGGATAGCCGGTCATCCTGTCGTGCTCCGGCGCGTACGTGGCGGGCTTGGCCGCGTTGTACTTGTCGTTGGTCGGCTGGTCCGCCTTGGCGGGGATGATGAACTTCTCCATCGACGCCCACGCGGACTTGAACGGAGCCCAGTCGCCGCTGATCTTGCCGTAGCTCGCCTCCAGCCACAGGTAGTAGCTGAACGCCTCCGAGGTCGTCTGGTGCCCGTGGTCGGGCGCCTCGACGTTCAGCGTCTCCACCGCGTGGTACGGCACCAGCAGGTCGCCGAACCTGCGGAAGTAGCCGCTGGCCGGATCCTTGATCTTGTTGTACTGCACCAGGAAGGCCTCCTGGAACTTCGGCGTGGTCGCCGAGATCTCCTTGGCCGTCACCGACGCCGCCGTGTAGCCGGGAGCGGTGGCGGAGAAGACCGCCGTGGCCAAGTCACCGCCGTTGGCCGCAGAGGTGACGGTGACGTTCTGCGCGGTGTTCCAGTCGGCCGTGGTGAACGTGAGCGACGTCGGCGCCGCGGTGAGGTCCGCACTGCCCGACGAACGGGCGACCGCGACGGTCACCGGCGACGACGGCTGGCTCGCCAGCGTCACGCCGAAGGTCGCCTTGTCCCCCTGCTTCACGCTGATCGTCGCCGGCGAGGCCACGATCGCCGCCCCGGCCAGCACCTTCACCGGCACGGGCGCTGTCGTGGTGACGGCACCGAGGTTGTCGGTCGCGCGCGCGGCGACGGCGTGGTCGCCGACGGACGCGCTCGTCCACGATCCCTCGTAGGGAGCGGTCGTGTCCGTGGAGAGGACGACGCCGTCAGCGAGGAACTCGACCTTCGACACCGTGCCGTCGCTGTCCGACGCGGTGGCCGCGAGCGGGATCGACTGTCCACTCTGGAAGGACTGACCCGCCGCCGGCGAGGTCACCGACACCGACGGAGCCCTGTTGGCGCCGCCGCACGACACCCCGTTGACCGCGAAGTCGGTCGGTTTGCCGTTGGCCGCCGCACTTCTCGTGCCCTGGAAGCCGAAGGCGACCGAGCCGCCGGTGCCGATGGTGCGGTTCCAGTCGACCGGAGTGACGCTGACCTTGGCACCGGACTGGGTGTGGTTGCCGTTCCACAGGTTGGTCACCTGCTGTCCGTCCGGGAACGTCCAGCTGAGAGTCCAGCCGTTGATCGGGTCGCCCTCGTTCTTGATGGCCACGTCGGCGACGAAGCCTGAGCCCCAGTCGCTCGTGATGCCGTAGTTCACCGAGCAGGCCACCGCGGCTTGCGCGACGGCCGGCATCACCGCCGCCAAGACGATCGCGGCCGCGGCCAGGGCGACGGGCCCACTGCGCAACCTTCCCGCTCTGGTCCGGTACCTCATTCGTTCCTCCTCCGTCACGGGTCAGCCGTTGACCCGTGGGCTTGGATTCGGCGCGGGACGCCTGCGCACGCCGAACGGCCCGCGCCGAGGTTCGAAGCTGTGCAGCTGCTTGGAATGGGTGGGCGGAGTGGCCGCGCAAGGCGTTACCGCTCTCGACACCCGCAGATCTGGGAGCGCTCCCAGAAACGGACTGTAACGGACAGGAAACCTCACCAAAAGAGGGCCGGGGCGCAATTTGCGCCAAATGCTCACATCGAGCGCACAGATGTCCGCCAAATACACCTTTGACCTAGGCCAAAGAGACCACGAACGTGCCGGTGGCACCCAAAGCGGTTCACATACCTGAAGGCCATCCAAGCCTGAATCGATACGAGCACCAACGCTCGCACGACCATTCAGGCGATAGCCGGTCAGGCGGGTTCACACCTGAGAACCATTAGATTCGGCAACGAACTTTCTTAGGGCCGTACAACTCAATCGCACTTACGTCTTTCAGCCCAATTCGCTCGTCCCTCGACGCAGATCAAGCAAATGTATCCGGGGCGTTACCTGTCACCGAAACGGTGCAACACCACGCGCCGTTGACCCACACAAAGTAACTTGCACTTGCAAGGAAATCGTTACACGTTATGCGCCCGCGACAGATCTGATCCCAAAGCACCACGCAGCGTGCAAAGTCGACGATCGCTCACAGGTCCTTCGTTGTTCGACGAACCCTTTCTCAACCGGTCTTGGCTGGTTACTGTCCCGACCTCACTGGGAGCGCTCCCAGATCAGCCCCAGCAACGATGCTGTGAGGACCCCTCATGCGATCAAGGAACCTGGTGCGCGGCGGATCAGCCGTCGCGGCACTGACGCTCTGCACGAGCGCGCTGGTACTGGTGGGCAACCAGGCCAGTGCGGCAGCCGGGTGTTCGGTGGACTACCAAACCAACCAGTGGGACACCGGCTTCACCGCGAACGTCACGGTGAACAACCTGGGTGACGCGATCTCCGACGACTGGACCCTGGAGTGGGACTTCGGCGGCGACCAGCGGATCACGAACCAGTGGAACGCCACGATCACCCAGTCCGGCCGGCACGTCACGGCCAAGAACCCGGACTGGGCAAAGGGTCTGACGACCGGCGGGTCGCACAGTCTCGGCTTCCAGGCCTCCTTCTCCGGCACGAACGACAAGCCCACGAGCTTCAGGCTCAACGGCAGCGCGTGCACGGGCGGCCCAGTCGAGACCACGACCACCACGACGACAACCACCACCACCACGACCTCTGAGGACCCCGGGAATCCCGACGGGCACGTGGCGAACCCGTACGCGGGCGCGACCGGCTACCTCAACCCGGACTACGTCGAGCAGGTCGACACCCTGGCGGCCGGCACCGGTGGCGCGCTCGGCACGGCGATGCGCAAGGTGGCGCAGAACTCGACGGCCGTGTGGATGGACCGCATCGGTGCGATCACAGCGGGCCGCGGCCTGCGCGGGCATCTGGACGAGGCTCTGCGTCAGCAGGCCGCGGCCGGTCGGCCGCTGGTGTTCCAGGTCGTCGTCTACGACCTGCCCAACCGCGACTGCTCGGCACTGGCCTCCAACGGCGAGCTCGAGGTGAGCAAGAACGGCCTGGCCCGGTACAAGGCCGAGTACATCGACCCGATCGCGGCGATCCTGGGCGACTCGAAGTACCGCGACCTGCGCGTCGTGGCGATCATCGAGCCCGACTCGCTGCCGAACCTCGTCACCAACACCGCCAAGTCCAAGTGCGCGGAGGCGAAGTCGAGCGGTGCGTACGTGCAGGGCATCCAGTACGCGCTGAACAAGCTGAGCGCGATCTCGAACGTCTACAACTACCTCGACATCGCGCATTCGGCCTGGCTGGGCTGGGACAGCAACATCGTGCCGGCCGTGCAGCTGTACACCGACGTGGTCAGGGGCACGACGAAGGGCTTCGGCAGCGTCGACGGCTTCGTCTCCAACACCGCGAACTACACCCCGGTCGAGGAGCCGAACCTGACCGACCCGATGAAGACCGTCGGCGGCCAGCCGCTGAAGTCCGCGAAGTTCTACGAGTGGAACCCGTACTTCGACGAGGCCGACTTCGGTGCCGAGCTGCACCGGCGGTTCGTGGCGGCGGGCTTCCCGAGCGGTATCGGCATGCTGGTCGACACCTCCCGCAACGGCTGGGGCGGGGCGAACCGGCCTGCCGCGGCCACCGGGTCCACTGTGGACGACTACGTGAACTCCGGGCGCGTCGACCGGCGTCTGCACCGCGGCAACTGGTGCAACCAGACCGGCGCGGGCATCGGGGCACGTCCGCAGGCTTCACCGCGGCCGAACTTCGACGCCTACGTCTGGATCAAGCCTCCGGGTGAGTCCGACGGCATCGCGACCAAGACGAGCGGTCCGAACGAGGAGGGCAAGCAGCACGACCCGATGTGCGACCCGGCCTTCCGCGGCGACCAGCAGGCCAACGGCGGCAGCCTCACCGGCGCGATGCCGGACGCACCGCACGCCGGAGTCTGGTTCCCCGCCCAGTTCAGGTCTCTCGTCGAGAACGCCTACCCGGCGCTGTAAGGAGATACGTCGCATGCGCAACAAGGCCGTTGCGAGCGGCGCGGTGACGGCGACACTCCTCGTGGGTGTCGCCGCCCTCGCCGCCGGGGGCAGCGCTCAGGCCGCCCCGTCACCGTTCTACGTGGACCCGGACACCAGCGCGGCCAAGTGGGTCGCGGCCAATCCCGGTGACGCCAAGGCATCCGTCATCCGGGAGCGTCTCGCGGCCACGCCGCAGGCCCGGTGGTTCACCACCACCAACACCGCAACCGTGCGGGGCGAGGTCGACGCCTTCGTGGGCGCCGCCGCGGCCGCCGGCAAGATCCCGATCATGGTCGTCTACAACATCCCCAACCGCGACTGCGGCGGCCCGAGCGGTGGCGGCGCACCGTCGCACGACGCCTACCGCGCGTGGGTCGACCAGGTGGCGGCGGGCATCGCGGGTCGTCCGGCGGCGATCGTGCTGGAGCCGGACGTGCTGCCGCTGATGTCGAACTGCCAGTCGGCCGACCAGCAGAACCAGACCAAGGCATCGATGGCCTACGCGGGCAAGAAGCTCAAGTCGGGTTCGGCGCAGACCAAGGTGTACTTCGACATCGGCCACTCGGCGTGGCTCTCACCGGGCGAGGCCGCGGCACGGCTGCGCGCGGCCGACATCGCCAACAGCGCCGACGGCATCGCCACCAACGTCTCCAACTACCGGTTCACCGGTGACGAGGTGTCCTACGCGAAATCGGTGCTGAACGCGGTGGGCGACGCGCGGATGAAGGCCGTGATCGACACCAGCCGCAACGGCAACGGGCCGGCGGGCAGCGAGTGGTGCGACCCGGCAGGACGGGCGATCGGCACGCCGAGCACCGACCAGACCGGCGACGGTCAGATCGCGGCGTTCCTGTGGGTCAAGCTGCCCGGCGAGGCCGACGGCTGCATCGCGCCGGCGGGCCAGTTCGTGCCGCAACGCGCGTACGACCTGGCGGCCGCGGGCAACTGGCAGCCGACCACCAGCACGACGACGACAACTACCAGCACGACCACGACGACAACCACGACGAACCCGCAAGGGCCCGGCACGTGCAAGGTGACGCACAAGGTGGTCAGCTCCTGGTCGTCCGGTTACACCGGCGAGATCGTCATCGAGAACGGCGGCCCGGCCGTCGACGGCTGGACGCTGACGTTCTCCGCGCCGGGAGTGACCGTCACCCAGGGCTGGAACGGCACCTGGACCGACACGGGTGACACCGTGCGAGTCCAGAGCGAGTCCTGGAACGGCGGACTCGCGACCGGCGGTACCGCGACCATCGGGTACAACGCGAGCTACACCGGCGGCACCCCGCCGTTCCTCTCCCCCGCCCTGAACGGCAAGGCGTGCGCCTGAGCCGCGACCGGCCCTGATCGCGTGGCCTCTCCGGTCCGCCTCACCGGAGAGGCCACGCCCATTTTCGCGTTCGCGGGCAGCATCGGGTCACGTCCGAGCGGAAGTCACTTCTGAAATCGATTTACTCCGCTATTCGACACAATTCGACTCGAATTCCATCGACATGTCTCGACCAAATTGAACGGAAGGTTCTTCCGCATTCAATGCAATCGTCGTAACCTGCTGAGACGAAATCGGCCCGTTCGGGCGAACAGACCTTGGTTCGTTCGCCGGAAAACGTCATGGCGCAGAGGAACGATGAGACGCCTTTACGATGCCGTGAGTGCCAGGCACCTGCTGCTCACCGCCATTGTCCTGATCAGCGTGGCGAGCGCGTGCGGGAACGGCGGCCAGGACACGTCCCTGGCCACGACGGCACCGCCGGACCCTCCCGCGGCCATCGAACCGCCCGACAAGCCGGCCATCGCCGTGACGGTCCAGAAAGTCGTCGACGTGCGGACGGTTCAGCTCTCCGACGGCGAGGAGATCAAGATCAAGGGGCTCGCCGCACCGGACGAGTGCTGGACGGAAGCGGCCACCACGTTCGCGAAGACCATGCTGCTCGACAAGCCGGTGGACACGACACCGGCCGGCTCACTTCGACTGGCGGACGGCACCGACTACGCGGTCCTCGCCGTCGAGCTCGGCATGGTGCGCAGTGAGGCACCCGACGACCAGCTGCTGCAGGAGGCGGAGACGACCGCCTCGGCCAAACGGCTCGGCCGCTGGGGACCTCCCTGCGTCCAGCCCGGCACCGCGACACCGCCTCCGGCGACGCGTGCTCCCACCACGCCCGCCCGCACCACGACGACCGGACCGAGGCCGGTCACCGGCTGCTCGGTCGCCTACCGCGTCACCAACACCTGGCCCGGCGGGTTCCGCACCGACGTGACCATCGGCAACACCGGCAACACCGAGATCACCGGCTGGACGCTGCGGTGGACGTTCGCCGACGGTCAGAGGGTCTCCGAGATGTGGAACGCGACTCCGAAGCAGACGGGCGGGGAGGTTCTCGCCACCGCCATGCCGTACAACCAGGTGATCCCTCCCGGCGAGACGCTGCTGATGGGGTTCACCGGGACCAGCGGCGGCACCAACTCCGCCCCACGCGCCTTCAGCCTCGACGGCCACGCCTGCACACTCGTCTGAGCTTCCACTCACGGTCTAGACCATGGCGTGGAGCCAGTCCCCTCCTGGCGCGATGATGGTCGCTCCCTGCCTCCGTGTGGAGTTGGCCATGAGACTTCGACGTTCCACCCTGGCGGTGGCGGTCAGCGCCGCCGTCTCCGCGGGCCTGTTGGTGTCAGCCCCTACGAGCGGGGCTGTTGTCGTTGGTGCGTCGAGAGAACTGGTGAGTGCCGCGTCCGGCAGGTGTCTGGAGGTACCGGGCGCGAACTCCGCCGACGCGGTTCAGTCTGCCATTCGGGACTGCGCCGGCGACGCGAGCCAGCACTGGACGTACACCTCGGCGAAGGAGTTGCGGGTGACGGTCGGCGGTGTGGTGAAGTGCCTGGACGTCCGGGGCGGCGGAACCACCAACGGCACCGCGGTGCAGACCTACCGGTGTGCGGGCAACACGAACCAGCAGTGGACGTTCGACACGGAAGGACAGATCAAGGCCGCGTCCTCGGGCCTGTGCCTCGACGTGCAGGGCGGCGCGACCGCGAACGGCACCAAGGTGCAGTTGTGGACGTGCCGGACGGCGGGCATCAACCAGACCTGGGTGCAGCGGACCCTGAACCGCCCGGCCGGTGTGCACTTCCAGGACGACGGCACCATCGAGGGCTGGGACCGCGCCTACGAGCAGAAGAGCGGCGTCATCCGCAACGTCACCTCGCCGGTGTACAAGGGCGGTACCGCGATCGAGACGACACAGACCTACGTCAACGAGACCGGCGGCTACCACTCCGAGACCGTCGCTCGGGGCGCCCAGCGCCTCGGCGAGGACCGCTACTACGGCCAGGCCGTCTACCTGCCGGCGAACTGGCAGTGGCACAACCAGAACGTCACCTTCCAGCAGTGGTCCACGGAAGAGCCGGCAGGGCCCTGGTTGTTGATGTTCGTCCAGAACGACGAGATCGTGTGGTGCTGCGGCAGCACCAGGGGCAGCGTGAAGATCACAAATCTGCGCGGTACCTGGATACGGCTCGTGGTGCGGATCAAGCTGGCCACGACGTCCACCAACGGCGCGTTCGAGGTGTGGCTCAACGGCACCAAGGTGTTCAGCCGGGTCGACATCGGCCTGACGACGTCCGACGGAGCCAGGACGATCCGCTGGTCGTCCGGCATCTACGCCACCGCCTGGCGCGACAGCACTCCCGCCGGGCCGAGCGTGCTGACGATCTTCCACGACCACGCCCGGATCGCCGGCTCCTACGCTCTCGCAGAACCCGCCAACTGGTAGTCGAGCGGCTGGGCCGAGGTCACACGTTGCGCAACTCCGTTGTGCGAAAGCCGTGCCAGCCGAGCGTGCTCGCTCATCGCCTCAACGGCAACGTGGCGGTGAGCCGGAACGTGTCGTCATCACACCGCACGAACAGGCTTCCTCCGGACACCGCTACACGTTCCCGGATCCGCGCGAGCCGGGAACCTTCGACGGCGGCCCCGGTCGCCACGTCCACGACCAGCCGATCGGCGCGGAACTCCACCGTGACGATCGCCGCTCCGACCACATCGGACAGTCCATCCTGGACGATCCGGTAGACGGTGAGCTCGTGACACGCGTGCAGTCCGTGCGGTGTACCGATCCGGACCAGGTCAACGCATGCCCCCGCCGCCCGCGCGACCGCCACGAGCTCGTCGACACCGCCCAGATCCGGCTGCGGCGCCCAGCCCGCGTCGTGCGGCAGGCGCAGCACGTCGAGCATGTGCCGCATCTCCGCCAACGAGTCGCGCGCGGTCCGCTCGATCACCTCGATCGCCTCGTTCGTCTGGCCGGGGTCGTCGAGCGACCTCGCCACGCCTGCGCGCACGAGGATGAGCGCCAGACCGTGCGACACGATGTCGTGCAGCTCCCGCGCCATCCGGTCGCGTTCCACCAGCGCCGCGTCCTCCACGCACACGTGCTGCTTCTCCTGCTTGCGGCCCCTGCCGGCGAACCGCCCGAGCACGTTGCCCACACAGGCGAACCCCATGACGGCTCCTCCCCCGAAACAACGCGGTGGGCGGGACTTGGAGTCCCGCCCACCGCCTGTCATCGGTGTCGTGTTCAGTTGTGCGGAGCGTTCCGCCTGCGCCGCGCGAGCATCGCACCCAGCGCCACCAGGCTCAGCCCGGCGAGGCCGATGGGCAGCGGGTCACCCGCACCGGTGTAGGCCAGCGAGTTGTCGGCCTTCTCCGACTTGGGCGTGATCGCCTTCGGCTCCTCGACGGCCTTCCGCACGACCTCGGCGGGCACCTGAATCGCCTGCTTCACGTCTGCGGACCCGTTGGCCACCGTCTGCTCGGTGGCCGTCGGCTCGGCAACCGTCGGCTCGGTGACCGTCGGCTCGGTGTCGGCGACCTCGACCGTTTCCACGGCCTCGACAGCCTCGACGGTCTCGAAAGGCGTTCCCGTGATGTACTCGACGACCACGGGCACGACGTACTCGGTGACCGTGACCGGCTGGAGCTCCGGCGTGATCGTCTCGACCGTCTCGACCACGGTCACCCCCGGACTGGTCACCTCGGACTGTGCCGGCTCGCCGAGCAGACCCTGCAGACGGTCGAGGCCGTCGTTGATCTCCTTGACCAGGGCCGCCCCGAGCTGGTCGAGGAACGGCGTCTCGTCAGCGGTGGACGGCTCCGGGGTGACCGGCTCGTCCTCGACCTGGTCGAGCACCTTGTCCAGCTCGTCGAGACCGTCGCTCGCACTGTCGACGAGCTTGTCGAGTCCGTCCAGGACACCGGTCACGCCCTGCTCGATCGCGTCGTCGACCGGGTCGCGCTTCGGCTCGTCCTCGATCTGGTCGAGCACCTTGTCCAACTCGTCCAGACCGTCGCTCGCGCCGTCCAGCGCGCTGCCGACACCGTTGATCAGCTTCGTCGCGCCATCCACGATCGCATCGGTCACCGGGTCCTGGCTGGGCGCCGGAGCCACCGGCTCGTCCTCGATCTGGTCGAGCACCTTGTCCAACTCGTCCAGGCCATCGCTCGCACCGTCGAGTGCGCTGCCGACACCGTTGATGAGCTTGGTCGCGCCATCCACGATCGCATCGGTCACCGGGTCCTGGCTGGGTGCCGGAGCAACCGGCTCGTCCTCGATCTGGTCCAGCGCCTTGTCCAACTCGTCCAGACCGTCACTTGCTCCGTCGAGCGCCTGACCGACACCGTTGATGAGCTTGGTCGCGCCATCCACGATCGCATCGGTCACCGGGTCCTGGGCGGGTGCCGGAGCAACCGGCTCGTCCTCGATCTGGTCGAGCACCTTGTCCAACTCGTCCAGGCCATCGCTCGCACCGTCCAGCGCCTCACCAACACCGTTGATCAGCTTCGTCGCGCCATCCACGATCGCATCAGTCACCGGGTCCTGAGCGGGCGCCGGAGCAACCGGCTCGTCCACAACCTGGTCCAGGCCCTTGTCCAACTCGTCCAGACCATCGCTCGCACCGTCCAGCGCCTCACCAACACCGTTGATCAGCTTCGTCGCGCCATCCACGATCGCATCAGTCACCGGGTCCTGAGCGGGCGC
>NZ_JBEXPJ010000224.1:0-12830 GCF_040611995.1 Lentzea sp. NPDC006480 | reverse complement strand
GCTGGTGGTGGATGTCGGCGGCGCGACCACGGACGTCTACTCGGCGGTGTCCACGGCGGACAGCGAGGGTCTGGAACGGACCGTCGCCCTCCCGCTGGACGCCGAACTCGGCGCGTTCATCACCGTCGCGGCCGATCAGGCGCTCGAAGAAGCCGATAGCGCGGACTCGCGGCTGGCTGCCGGCGAGCAGACGGCGTTGCTCGGACTGCCGTTGGGCATCAAGGACTTGGCCGCCACCGCGGGTGTTCGGACGACGTTCGGGTCGGCGGCGCTGGCGGAGTTCGTGCCGGGTGAGGACTCCTGGACCGTCGGACTGCTGCGGCAGGCGGGCGCGGTGGTGCTCGGCAAGACGAACACCCCGGAGTTCGGATCCACTTGCTTCACCGAGAACGACGTCATCCCAAGGCCTTCTGTGACGCCGTACGGGACCGATCGCTACTCCAGCGGGTCGAGCGGTGGCGCGGCCACGGCGGTCGCGGCGGGACTCCTGCCGGTCGCCCACGGCAGTGACGGCGCGGGTTCGATCCGCACGCCTGCCGCGACCTGCCACCTCGTCGGCGTGAAACCGAGCCGTGGCTTGGTGAGCTCGGCGCCCGCGAGCTCGTTCTTCGTGGCCTCAACGGAAGGGCCGCTCGCGCGCACGGTCGAGGACGCGGCGCTGTTGCTCGATGTGATGGCTCGTCCGGCTCCTGGCGACATCTACGGCTGGAGCCAGGGGAGCGGCTTCACCGCCGCGCTCGGGCTGCGCAGGTCGTTGAAGATCGCGATGTGGACCGACACCGGGCTCGACCAGGACGTCGACCCGCAGTCGGTGCTGGCTGTTCAGCGCACGGCCGGGCTGCTCGCCGAGCTCGGGCACGAGGTGCGGGAGATCCCGTTGCCCGCCCGGTGGGACGAGCCGACGCGGAAGGCGATGGTCGACTGGTTCGCGTACTCGGTGGGCGCGGCGGTGCAGGCGATGACGCTGACGGACCGGACGCACCTCCTGTCGTCGTACTCGCGACAGCTGCTGACGATGAGCGATGCCTTGTCCGCCAGTGATGTCGTGACGGCCCAGGCGCTGCTTGCCCGCTATGCCAGCACGTTCCTGGCCGCGGTCGACGACTACGACGTGGTGTTGACGCCGACGACGAACGGCGCGCCGGTCCCGGTCGGGTACTACGACGGCGACGAAGCCGAACGCATGCTGCGCTGGTCGTGCCACACGCCGTGGGTGAACCTCGCTGGTGTGCCGGCTGTGTCGCTGCCGTCGCATGTGGATGATGACGGACTACCGCACGGCGTACATCTCGTCGGACGCAGCCGTCGTGACGCCGACCTGCTCGCTCTGGCCGCACAGCTGGAAAGCGCGGCGCTGTGGGACGAGCTGCACCCGCCCTGCTGGAACCGGTGACAGGGATGCTCACCGAGAAGATCGTCGTTCTGCCGGACGGCCGGAACCTGCGGGCGGCCGTGGCGGGCGAACAAGGCCCGTTGGTCGTGTTCGAGGCCGGCATGAGCGCTCCCGGCTCGTCGTGGATCCACACCCAGCGCGAGGTGAGCGCGCGCTGTCGGACGTTGTCCTACGACCGCGCGGGATACGGTGGCAGTGACATCGACCCGCACGACCGCACGCTCGACCGGATCGTCGACGACCTGACGGCGTTGCTCGACGCGTTGGGGGAGAAGGAACCGGTGGTGCTCGTCGGGCACAGCTGGGGTGGCCCGATCATCCGGCTGTTCGCGGATCGAGCACCGGAACGCGTGGCGGGCATGGTGTTCGTCGACGCGACGCTCGCCGAGGTGATGTCGGCCAGGAACGCCAAGATCGCGGCCCGGTTCTTCGCGGTGCTGGGGTTGCTCGCGCGGTTCGGCGGCCAGGGGCTGATCAGGAAGGCGACCTTCCGCAACGGCATCTCGCCGGAGATCAGCGAGGCTGACGTGGCGATCATGACCCGCGACTACGCCAGCCCGCGCGCGATGAAGGCGGGCAGCCGGGAAGCGCGGCAGATCGTGGCGGCACTGCCCGTTCTGCGGCGACTGCAGGCCGCCGGCACGCCGGACGTGCCGACCGTGTGCCTGCAAGCGGGCCTGGTGGAGCGCGGCATGGCCGAGTGGCGGCCGAAGTTCAACCAGTGGGCGGCGGACCTCATGGCGGCCGTTCCGCGCGGGAAGATGATCGTGGTCGAGGAGGCCGGGCACCTGATTCCACAGGAGACTCCCGCCGTGGTGCGCGAAACCGTCTTCGGAGTCGTCGAGCAGCTAGTTTGACCGGATGGACTTCGACGAGTACCGGAAACACGACGCCACCGGGCTGGCGCAGCTCGTTGCGGCGAAGGAGGTGTCCGCGGCCGAGCTGCTGGCTGTGGCACGCGAGCGCGCGGCGGAGGTCAACCCGCGGATCAACGCGATCGTCCGGGACATTCCGGTCGAACCGTCGGGCGACGAGACCGGGCCGTTCGCCGGGGTGCCGTTCCTGATCAAGGACCTCGGCCAGGACTACGCGGGCCTGCCCACGTCGAACGGCTCGCGCTCGCTCGCCCGGCATCCGGTGGCCGCGCACTCGACGGTCGTCCGGCGGTGGCTCGACGCGGGCCTGCTGATCTTCGGCAAGACGAACCTGCCGGAGTTCGGCGCGAAGGCCATCAGCGAATCGGTCGTGTGGGGGCCCGCGCGCAACCCGTGGGATCTCACGCGCACGCCGGGCGGCTCGTCCGGCGGGTCGGCGGCGGCTGTCGCGGCCGGGATCGTGCCGTGCGCCGGGGCGAACGACGGTGGCGGCTCGACGCGGATTCCGGCGGCGTGCTGCGGGCTCGTCGGGTTGAAGCCGGGGCGCGGGCTCACGCCGTTCGGCCCGGAGACCGCCGAGATGATGCACGGCGCGGCGGTGCAGGGTGTCGTGTCGCGGACCGTGCGGGACACGGCCGCGATGCTCGATGTGATCTGCGGCGGCGAGTTCGCCGGGCCGTACACGCCGGGCCTGCCCGCCGAGTCGTTCGCGTCGAATGTCGGTGTTGATCCGGGGAAGCTGCGGATCGGCGTGCGGGTGCCGTCGGCGATCACGCCCAAGCCTGATGCCGAGGCGTACGCGGCCGTTGCCAGTGCGGTGAAGGTGCTGACCGATCTCGGGCACCACGTCGAGGAGCTGCCAGAGGCGCCGTTCGACGATGCGGCGTTGGCGCGCGACTTCCTGCTGACCTGGTTCGTGAACCTGGCGTGGAAGGTGTCGGACGCCAAGCGGGTCTCCGGAGCGCCGGACGTCGCGTTCGAGCGCGACACGTTGCTGATGGCCGCGCTGGGACGGGCCACGAGTCCGGTCGACTACGTGGACGCCGTCCAGCGGCGGCACGAACACACCCGGCGGCTCAGCACGTTCTTCGAGTCCTACGACCTGCTGCTGACGCCTTCGCTCGCGACCCCGCCGCCGAAGGTCGGCGCGTTCGACCTGCCGATGTCGTTGCAGCGGGCGACCGACGTGCTGCTGAAGACGCGCACGGCCCGGTTGCTGCGCTACACGTCGATCCTGGACGACATGATCTCCGACAACCTGGGCTGGGTGCCGTACACGCAGCTCGCGAACATCACCGGCCGGCCCGCGATCTCGTTGCCGTTGCACTGGACCGCGGACGGGCTGCCGCTCGGTGTCCAGTTCGTGGCGCCGCTGGCCGGTGAGTCGCTGCTGCTGAGGCTCGCTTCGCAGCTCGAAGAAGCGCTGCCGTGGGCTGATCGGGTGGCTCTCATTCGCTGAGGAAGCGCAGCAGCTCCGCGGTGACGAACCGCGGGTTCTCCTCGGCGAGCCAATGTCCTGCGTGCGGAACGTCCACCGCGCGCACGATGTTGGTCATCCGCGGGGCTGCTGTGCCTCGGATCGCTTCGGCTTGGCCTTGTGCAGCCATGATCAGGGTCGGGACGGTGACGGGCTTGGCGTTGTCGTTGTCCGTCACGTCCTGGCCGAGTGCCCGGTAAAGGTCGAATCCTGCTTTGAGGACAGCGGGTTTGCGGTAGGTCCGGGCGAACTCGTCGATTTCCTCGTCGCTGAACGGGGAGGTGGTGTTCGTGCCGCCGAACGCGCTGCCGTTGAAGGAAACCTGCGGGTAGAAGAGCTTCAGGTACTCGCGGACGTCGTCACCCACCACCGCCTCGGGCACCTGCGGCTGCATGTGGAAAGCGATGTGCCAGCTCAGGTTGCGGTACGTCGCGGCGCTGACCTGCGGCCCGGGCAGTGGTAGGTCGAGGTAGCCGAGACGGGCGGTGTCCTGCGGGAACTGGCTCGCGAACTGGAACGCGACCGCGGCGCCCAGGTCGTGGCCGACGATCGCGGGGTTGCGCAGGCCGAGCCTGCCGGTCAGCGCGTGGACGTACCGGGCGAGCGTGGCTTTGTCGTAGCTCCTCGCCGTGCCGGTGCTGTCGCCGAGGCCGGGCAGGTCGATCGCGTAGACGGTGTGGTGCTCGGCGAGCGCGGGCATGATCGGCCACCAGCCGTACCAGGTCTGGGGCCAGCCGTGGATCAGCACGACAGGCGTGCCGCTTCCTCCTGTCACGTAATGCATGCGCACGCCGTCGACGTCGGCGTACTCGTGCCGGAACCCGTCGAGCCGGGCCGGCGACGAGCAGGCGGTGATCACGAGCAGGAGGGCCAGTAGGACGCGTTTCATGGGCCCAGCTTGGGTCGGTGATGCGGGTTCTGGCACGAAAACTTGCCGGTCTGGCAAGATGACGGGCCATGAACCGCGAAACGGAAGAAGTCCTCGACGGGGTGGGCGCGCGGCTGCGCACGTTGCGGCGGCATCGCGGCATCACCCTGGCCGACCTCGCCACGACCACGGGTATCTCGGAAAGCACTTTGTCGCGTTTGGAGAGTGGTCAGCGGCGCGCCACCCTGGAGTTGCTGCTGCCGTTGGCGCGCACCTACAACGTGCCGCTGGACGACCTGGTCGGCGCCCCGCGGACCGGCGATCCGCGCATCCACCTCAAGCCGATCCACAAGTTCGGGATGACGTTCGTGCCGTTGTCCCGTCGGCCTGGCGGCGTGCAGTCGTTCAAGATGCTCATCCCGGCCACCCCGGAACCGCTCGAACCGACCCCGCGGACGCACGACGGGTTCGAGTGGCTGTACGTCCTGAATGGACAGTTGCGGCTGGTGCTCGACGACCTCGACCTGGTCGTGCCGCCAGGTGAGGCCGCCGAGTTCGACACGTCGTCGCCGCACTGGCTGGGCAGCGCGGACGGGGGAGCGGTCGAGTTGTTGATCCTGTTCGACCCGCAGGGCGTGCGCTCGCACGTCCACGCCGACGCGGTCAGCTCAAAGCCGGGCAAAGCGCGGTGACGGGCTGCGACAGCGCCGAGTGCACCGGCGTTCTGGGCCACGCGGTCGTCACCCCACTCCTTCGGGGTCCGGTCCGTCGTGCACACCTTGCGCGCGCCGCGTTCGAGGGCGATGGCGACGAACGCGGAGCCGGCCGTTGGCGCCCGTGACGAGCACTGTCGCTTTCCGCGACGAGGTCACTTCTTGTCCTTTCGGTGAAGACCGGCCGTGGCGATCACGCCGGCCAGGGCGACGAGAGCGGTGACGACGCCGAAGCCGGTGGCCATCGAGGCGACGCCGACGACGCCGACGACCAGGCCCGCGACGATCGCGGAGAGGCCCATCGCGAGATATCCCGCGAGGTAGATGGCGGTGAAGATGCCCGCGCGCTCGTGCGGCGCGACCTCGGGCACGAGACCTCGCGTGGTGCCGGCGAACGCGGCACCGATGCCCGCTCCCGCGATCAGCGAGGCGACCCAGAGCAGCGTCAGCGAGTGGGCGCCGATGCTGCCGACGAACAGGATCGCGCCGACGGTCATGGCGCTCGTCCCGGCGAGCCGCAGCCGGTGCGGCTTGAGGGAGCTCGTGGTCGCCGAGAGCACGGTTCCCGCTCCGAACGCGACGAACGCGGCCAGTGAGCCGGCCACCGGACTGTCCACTGTGAACACGGCCACCAGCACGACCGGGATGAGTCCCATGAACAGCGTCATGAGGAAGAACGAGCTGACGATCCCGGGCAGAGCCGACGCGTACAGCCTGCGTACCTGGACGGGTAGCTTCACCTGCGGCTTCAATGAGGCGAGAGCGCCCGGCTTGCGGCTGACGGTCTCCGGCGTGAAGAGCGTGAAGATCGTCCCGGCGACCATGACCACGACGAGCACGAGCCACACCGCGAAGGCCGCGTCGGACGCGAACTCGGCGAGCACCCCGGCGAACAGCGCGCCGATGCCGAGGCCCGCGAGCGGGGCCATGCTCGTCATCATCGCGCCGAGCTTCTTCTGCCGTTCCGGTGCCAGCTCCACGACGGCGGCGCTGAGGGAACTCGACGCCGCGCCCGTCGCGACGCCCTGGACCACGCGGGCGACGATCAGCCAGCCGATGCCCGGCGCGAACAGGAACGCCAGCATCGCGACGAGTTCCAGAGCGAGCGCGCCGATCATCAGCGGTCTGCGTCCGATGTGGTCGGACAGCGAGCCGATCACCAGGATCGCGACCAGCAGTGCGAGGGCGTAGACGCCGAACGCGAGTGTCAGCAGCCACGACGGGAAGCCCCATTCGTGCTGGTAGATGGGCCAGAGCGGGGTCGGGGCACCGGCCGCCACGAGGATCGCGACCATCGCCGCCGAGATCCCCGCGAAGGCGGCGGTGCGGGGCAGGTAGCGCCGCGACTCGGCGCGGTCGAGCACAGCGGTCATGACGGCTTCCTTCTGGGCTTGGAGGTTGGTGACGACGACGGTAGCCACTGCACTTCATTTTTGCAAGTGAGTTCTTCTAAATGAAGCTGGTAGCGATGAAGCAAGCTTGCTATGATGAGTGCATGAAGCGACGTGACTTCGGTCAGTACTGCGGCCTCGCCAGGGCACTGGAACTGGTGGGCGAGCGCTGGGCGTTGCTGATCGTCCGCGACCTCACGATTCGTCCCCGCCGCTACACGGACCTGCAGGCAGGGCTGCCGGGAATCCCGACGAACGTGCTGGCCACACGCCTGAAGGAGCTCGAACAGGCGGGTGTGGTCGAGCGCCGGGTCGCTCCGGCCCCGCAGCGGGGTGTCGTCTACGCGCTGACGCCCGTCGGTCAGGAGCTGGAGCCCGCGCTGCTCGCGCTCGGCCGGTGGGGAGCCGCGCAGCTCGGCGATCCGCAGCCGGGCGACCACGTCAGCGCCGAGGGTGTGACGTTGAACCTGCGCGCCGCTTTCCGGCCTGCCGAGGCGGAAGGTGTGACCGCGTCGTTCGAGATCCACGCTCGCGACATCGTGCTGCACGCGGTGCTCACCGACGGCAAGCTCGAGTCCGGCGTCGGGCCGGCGCCGGGGAAGCCCGATCTGACGATCACGGCTCAGATCGCCGACGACGAGTTGGCGTCCTACCGGGCGATCATCCGGGCGGCGAAGTGCGGCCTGGTCGACCTCGCCGGGCGACGCGAGCTGCTGGAGACGTTCCTGAAGGTCTTCACCCCGGCGCGACCTGCGTCCTGAGCTGGGCGATCCCCAGCTCGGCCAGGTCCTGCGGCCGCAACCGCAGCTGGTCCGCCGTGGCCCGCACCTCGGAGGGGTCGCGCTTGAGGATCGCCGCCGCCAGCTCGGGGGAGATCACCGCGAGGTAGCTGTCCGGTGTCGCCCACAACCGGTCGGGCGCCGCGAACGCCAGTGCGCCACCGGATCCGCCCTCGCCGATCAGCAACGTCGTCACCGGCACGCGGGCGGAGGCGACCGCGGTGAACATGTCCGCGATGGCCGCGCCGAGACCTGCCTTCTCGGCTGCGGCGTCGTTGGCGGCACCCGGTGTGTCGACCAGCGTGAGCACTGGGATGCCGAGTCGGTCTGCCAGTTTGACGAGTCGTGCCGCCGTGCGGAACCCGGCCGGTCTGGTGGCGGTGCCGCACTGGGCCGCGTAGGCGACCGTCGTGCCGTTGCGATGTCCGAACCCGCACAGCACGCCGGAATCGACGCCGCCGCACCGGTCTCCGCTGATCGGCTCGTGCCAGTCGAAGTAGGCGGCGAGGTAGGCCGTTGCTCGTGGACGGCCTGGCGCGCGGGCTCGTTGTACGGCCTCCCAGCCTGTCGCTGGGAGTGTGGAGGCACCCAATGCTTGCGGCACTTCGGCTTCGGGGGCGGGGCCGGTGACGAGCTTCAGCCAGCGTTCCAGCCGGAGGCGCAGCTCGTCCCGTGGTACCAGCTGGTCGACCAGGCCGGCGGCGAACTGTTGCGTCACCGAGTAACCCGGTGGACGCACGCGGGATCCGGCGAACCCGACCTGGGCGCCGTGCAGGCCGAGCACGACGTCGGCGCCCGCACCCAGGGTGGCCCAGCCGCCGCCGGTCGTGGGGTCGCGCAGGACGGCGATGTGCGGGAGCCCGGCCTCGCGGGTCAGGGCGAGCTGGCGGGCGATTCGTTGCAGCTGCAGGAGGGCGGGGGTGCCTTCCTGCATGCGGCTCCCGCCCGTCATGACGAGTGAGACGACCGGGAGGTGCGCTGAGCGGGCGTGGGTGAAGGCCTGCTCGATCAGCGTGCCGGTGCGGGTTCCCAGTGAGCCGCCGAAGAAGCCGAACTCGAACGCCACGACGACGGTGGTGACACCGCCGATTTCGGCGACCCCGCAGACGACGGACTCGTGCTCGCCGGTTCGCTCGGTCGCCCGTGCTCGCTGATCGCCGTAGCCGGGCCACCCGAGTGGATCAGCGCTCGGCGAGGTGGCGGGCAGCTCGGTGAACTCCGCCGTGAGGCGGGCGATCAGGTCGCGGGCCGGCTCAGGCCCGGAGCGCACGCTTCACGACCTTGCCCATGTCGTTGCGCGGCAACGACTCGATGAACCGCACCAGCCGCGGCCGTTTGTGCGGGGTGAGCAGGCGGGCGACGTGGTCGACGAGGTCCGCCGCGTCGGGAGCGGTACCGGCCGGCACGACCCAGGCGATGATCCGTTCACCCAGGTCGTCGTCGGGTTCGCCGGTGACCGCCACCTCGGCGACCGAAGGGTGTTCCAGCAGGGCGTTCTCGATCTCGCCCGCGCCGATCTTGTAGCCGCCGCTCTTGATGATGTCCGTGGCCTTGCGGCCGACGATCCGGTAGTAGCCGTCCGGGTCGCGCGTGCCGACATCGCCGGTGCGGAACCAGCCGTCCGCGAACGCCTCGGCGGTGGCGTCCGGGCGGTTCAGGTACTCGATGAACAGGTTCGGGCCGCGCACCTGGATCTCGCCGACCGCGCCGGGTTCGGTGAGCTCCCCGTTGTCGTCGTCGACCAGCCGCACCTCGACGCCGGGCAGCGGCACGCCGACGGTGCCGGGGCGGCGGTCGGCCGAGGCGCGGACGCTGGTGTTCATCAGGGTTTCGGTCATGCCGTAGCGCTCCACGACGCGTTGGCCGGTCGCCGCCGCGATGCGTTCGTGGTCGTGGACGGGCAACGCTGCCGAACCCGAGACGAGCAACCGTGCTCGTCCCAGTGCCGCGCCCAGCTCCGGCGCGTTGCCGACCTCTTCGGCGACGCGGTGGTACATCGTCGGCACGCCGAACATCATCGTGCCGTCGCCGGCCAGCGCCTCGGCGAGTGCTTCCGTTGAGAACTTGCCCAGGTGGTGCAGGGTGCCGCCGCGTCGCAACGCGCCGAGCACGCCCAGGATCAGGCCGTGGACGTGGAACAACGGCAACGCGTGCACGAGAACGTCTTGGGCGGTCCACTCCCACGCCTCGGCGACGGCGTCCAATGTGGACACGATCGCCCGGCGCGGCAGCACGACGCCCTTGGGCGCCCCGGTCGTGCCCGAGGTGTAGACGATCAACGCGGGAGCCTCGGGATCAGGTTCCGGCGGCAGATCGACCTCGTTGCCGTCGAGCGTGACGTCCCGGCGTGGCACGGACTGCAGGCCTTCGGGCAGCTGGACTCCGGGCGCCGCGAGGACGTTGGCCGGGGCGCTGTCCGCCACGATGTGGGCCAGCTCGCGTTCGCCGACCTTCGGGTTGAGCGGAACGGCGGGCACTCCGGCGAGCAGCGCGGCGACCACGGCGACGCACGTCTCGATCGTCGGCGTGGCCCAGATCGCGACCCTCGGCAGCCCATCGAGCCGGTGCGCCAGGGTTCCCGCGCACTTCGCCAGCTCGGTGTGGGTCAGGGTGCGGTCGCCGAAGCGGAGAGCGACGCGGTCTGAGGACAAGGGGAACATCAGGGGCTCACCAGATTCCGGGGACGACGAGGGCCAGCCAGACCAACGGCGGTGCCGCCGCGACCATGATCGCGCCGTAGACCATGAGCTGCTTGAAGAACTTGTCGCGGTCGACGTCCTGCGCACCGGCGAGCACCAGCGCGCCGTTGGTGGAGAACGGACTGACGTCGACCACGGTCGCCGACACCGCGAGGGCTGCGATCAGGCCGACCGCGCTGACGTCACCGCGCAGCAGGAACGGCACGGCGAGCGGGATGAGCGCACCCATGATGCCGACCGAGGAGGCGAACGCGGACACGATCGCGCCGATGTAGCAGATCAGCAGTGCGGCGAGCAGGGGAGCGCCGACGCCCGCCACCGAGTCGCCCGCCCACTTGATCGTGCCCATGGTCTGCAGCACGGCGACGTAGGTGAGGATGCCGCAGATCAGCAGCACGGTGGGCCAGGTGATCTGGGTGATCGCCTGCTTGCTCTGCTCCGGCCACACGACGCTGAGCAGCACGGCGACGGTGATCGCGGCGAGGCCGACGTCGAGGTCGAACACGAGCGCCGCCACGACGAGCGCGGCCAGGCCGGCGAGGGTGGCGATGCGCGGGGCGGTGAGGGCGACACGTTCGTCGGCCGCTAGCGAGTCCGAGTTCGAGTCGTCGCCGCCGACCTCGGCGCGGCCATCCGTCGTCGCTCCGCTGCCGCCTGCTCCGCTGCCGCTGTCAGCCATATCGCCGCCGGCCACATCACTACTGGCCACGCCGGCACGGCTACCACCGCCGACTCCGCCGGCGCTGCTGCCGCCTGCTGCACCACCGCTGTCGGCCACATCGCCGCCGGCCACATCACTACTGGCCACGCCGACACGGCTACCACCGCCGACTCCGCCGACACTGCTGCCGGCTCGGCTGCTGCTGGCGCCGCTTCCGCCGTCGGTGCGAGCGAGTGCGTGTGCCTGAACGGGCTGGCGGGCGAGCTTCATGCCGCCGAGCACCACGAACACCACCGCGGCGATCAGCAGGTTCACCACCGCGCTGGCCAGGAACAGCACGATCTCGTTGCCCGGCAGGCCTTCCTTCGCGACGATGCCGTTCACGATCGTGCCGTAGATGCTGATGGGGGAGAAGCCGCCGGCTTGCGCGCCGTGCACCACCATCACGCCCATCAGGAGCGGGCTGATCTTGTACTTCGCCGCGAAGCCCATCGCGATCGGCGCCACGATGGCGACCGCGGCCGGGCTCACCGCGCCGATCGCCGTGAGCAGGCCGGTGATCGCGAACATTACCCACGGCATCAACGCGATCCGGCCGCCGACCAACCTGATCGCCATGTGCACCAACCAGTCCGTGGTGCCGTTGGCGCGGGCGATGGCGAACAGGAACGTCACGCCGACCAGCACGACGAACAGCGAGCCGGGGAAGCCCTTGAAGATGTCGTCTGCCTTCATGTCCGCGACCAGCGTGCCGACCCCGAAGGCGGCGGCGAAGGCGAGCGCACCCATGTTGATCGACCTGGTCGTGGCGATGACGAACACCACGACCAGCACGAGTATCGAGATCAGTTCGGGGGACATGCAGGGCTCCCGTCGTTGGGCGATCCCAGTGGTGGATGAGGGTGGAGCAGTGGCCAAGTGGCTCAGCCACTTTCCGCCCTCTGTCCACCAGCTGTCAAGAGGTGGCCTAGTGGCTGAGCCACTTGACCCGATATCCTCGGCAGATGTCCGAGGCACTGAGGCCGATGGTGAAGTCCCGCCTGTACGAGCAGGTGCTCGAACGGCTGCGCGCGTACGTCGCCGAGGCCGGTCTGAAGGCGGGCGACAAGCTGCCGGCCGAACGCGAGCTGGCCGCGAGCCTCGGCGTGAGCCGCGCCTCGGTAAAGCAGGCGATCGTCGTGCTGGAGGTCCAGGGCCTCGTCGAGGCCCGGCACGGTGGCGGCACCTACCTCGTGCGCGACACCCTCGACGTCGAACCGGTCGAGCAGCTCGTCGAACGCCGCAAGCGCCTCCCCGAGGTCCTGGAAGCACGCGAGGCCCTGGAGACCAAGCTCGCCGAACTGGCCGCCGAACGCCGCACCGAGGACGAGCTCGACGCCATCCGCCAGTCGCTCGACTTCATGCACGAGGAGATCGTCGGCGGCGGCTTCGGCGTGGAAGGCGACCGCCGCTTCCACGCCGCCGTCACCGCCGCCGCCCACTCCTCCCTGCTCGCGGACTTCATGAAGGCCATCGCGGGCCAGATCACCGAGAGCCGCACCGAGTCGCTGCGCCAGCCCGGCCGCCCGCACCGTTCGCTGGCGCAGCACACGGCGATCTACGAGGCCATCGCCGCCGGCGACCCGAAGAAGGCGGCGGCCGCCATGCGCAAACACGTCCGCACGGTGGCCAAGGTCCGCCTCCTCGACTGGGTCCCGGAGGACTAGATGTAGTGATCACGGACGTTGTTGACGTGATGTCCGGCGCGTTGGACAGGCGGTCCCGGCCCACGTCCATGAAAGGAACCTTCATCCACCTGAGGTTCATGAGGGTTCCCTTCATGGACCAGCCAGACCGTGCACATCGGGCACGGTTGCTCACCGAGAGCGCTCTCCTGCCGTGGCTCTCCATGAACGGCGCAAGCCGCGCCGCGTCGGCGTCGGCCGGTTCCAGGGCCGGTTGGGTGTGGTCAGCGGCGATTTGATCAAGAGTTGG
>NZ_JBEXPJ010000223.1:0-12922 GCF_040611995.1 Lentzea sp. NPDC006480 | reverse complement strand
AGCCATCAAGCCGATCGTGCACAAGCTAAAGGAGCGCGGTTTCCGGTTCGTCACCGTCTCCGCGCTCCTCAACCAAGCCTAGAAACCTCAGATCAGGTCGACCAGATCGACCCGGCGCAGCAGTTCGCTGCGGACCCGGTCGGCCACCGCGTTCACGACCTCGGCGCCGTCCGAAGACGGGTCGATGTGCACGCGGAACGGGGGCTTCTCGGCGCCGACCACGTCCACGATCGCGTCCGCCACCGCGCCGACGTCCGCCCACGACGGCTCCAGCTCGGCCAGCTTGCCGGCCACCTGCTCCATCAGGCCGGGGTAGAACTCCTCGTAGGCCTTCGCCGTGTCGGCGTCGGCGGGCGTGCCGCTGTGCGCGAAGTGGTTGGTGCCGTGGGTGAAGGCGCCCGGCACGACGATCGTCGTCTCGATGCCGAACCGCAGCAGTTCGGCGCGGTAGGAGACCGCGACCGCGTCCATCGCCGCCTTGGCCGCGAAGTACGGAGCCAGATACGGAGGAGTGCCGCCTCGCGTCGAGGAGGAACCCACCCACACGACGTGGCCGGAGTGCTGCGAGCGCAGGTGCGGCAGGGCGGCGCGGTTGACCCGTTGCGTGCCAAGGACGTTCACGTCGTAGAGAGCGGCGTACTGCTCCGGCGTGAAGGCCTCGGCCGGACCGGTGACCATGTGGCCGGCGTTGTGCACGACCACGTCAAGGCGGCCCTGCTCGGCGATGATCAACTCGATGGCCGCGTCAGCGGACTCCTGCGACTGCACGTCGAGTTCGACGGCGTGCACGTCCGCGTTGTTCTCCGCACCCCATGCGCCGAGCTCGGCAACGGCAGGTGCGTTGCGATCAGTGGTCGCACGCATGCCCGCGTAGACGGTGTGGCCCGCGCGGGCCAGCGCACGCACTGCCAGTGCTCCGAAACCGCTGGACGCCCCGGTGACGACGATGACCTTGCCCATCAGATGATGCCTCCGTTCGCACGAACAACCTGGCCGTTGATCCAGCGGGCGGGACCCGCGAGGAAGGAGATGACCTCGGCGATGTCCTCCGGCGAGCCGATGCGCTCGAGCGGGGCCTGCTTCGCGAGGTTGTCGATCGTCGCCTGGTCCTTGCCCTCCAGGAAGAGAGCGGTGGCCGTGGGGCCGGGGGCGACGGCGTTGACGGTGATGTCGCGGCCGCGCAGCTCGCGGGCCAGGACCAGGGTCAGCGCCTCGACGCCGCCCTTCGACATCGCGTAGGCGCCGTACTGCGGGAAGCGCAGGCCCACGACCGACGACGAGACGTTGATGATGGCGCCGCCGTCGCGCAGCTTCTTGGCCGCCTGCTGCGAGACGACGAACGTGCCGCGGGTGTTGGTGCGGATGATCTTGTCGAAGACCTCCAGGTCCATGTCCGCGACGGTGCCCAGCGGCATGATGCCCGCGGAGTTCACGACGACGTCCACGCCGCCGAACGTCTCGGCGGCAAGGTCGAAAGCGGCGCCCAGGGCGGCCTCGTCGGCCACGTCCGCCTGTGCGGCGATGGCCTGGCCACCCCTCGCCTTGATCTCCGCAACCGCCTTGTCGGCCTCGACCTTGTTGCCGGCGTAGACGATGACGACGGCCATGCCGTCCGCGGCGAGACGCTCGGCGGCTGCCCGTCCGATGCCCCTCGATCCGCCGGTGACGATCGCAACGCGAGTCATTTCGATGCTCCCTAGCTGGTGTTTCCGTCGCTAACACCAATAACGTAGCACTGATATCGAATCAACGCTACCCCTCATCTGTTATCGTCGTTACATGGACACGAGAGAGCGGTTGGTGAAGGCCGCGGCCGAGCTGCTGATCGAGGGCGGCAAGGAGGCTGTCTCCACGCGCGCGGTGGCAACGGCGGCAGGTGTGCAGGCGCCGACGCTGTACCGGCTGTTCGGCGACAAGGACGGCCTGCTGGACGCCGTCGCGGCCCACGGGTTCGCCGACTACCTCGCGACCAAGCACGCGATGGGCGCCAGCGACAACCCGGTCGACGACCTGCGTCGTGGCTGGGAGCTGCACATCGGGTTCGGCTTGGCGCGGCCCGCGTTCTACCTGCTGATGTACGGCGAGCCGCGCAAACGGGCGGCACGGCTGGAGGCGGACGCGATGCTCCGCGAGATCATCAGCCGCATCGCCGCGGTGGGCCGCTTGACCGTCCCGATCGACCAGGCCGCGCAGTTCGTGCACGCGGCGGGCATGGGCGTCGTGCTGTCGCTGATCGCGACGCCGGAGGAGGAACGCGATCTGGAGCTGATCACGTTCTCGCGGGAACAGGTGATCAGGGCGATCACGACGGAGGTGGCACCGGACGAGCCGACGGACATCCCGAGCCGCGCGATCGCGTTGAAGGTGGCACTGGACGAGGACCCGCCCCTGATGCTGTCTCCAGCGGAACGGGCCCTCCTGGCCGAGTGGCTTGATCGCGTGGCGAAGTAACTACGCGTTCGGGTCGAACGGGATCCCGGCCGGCTTGGCGATGCCCAGGTTGTAGTTGAACGCGCTGTCCTTGATCGCCAGCGACGCGCTGCCGAAGTTCGCGTTCACCAGGATGTCGCGCACCCCGGCCGGGAACCGGTCCCAGCTCACCAGGTCGGGGTACTGGTAGACCCCGTAGTGGTTCTCCGCCTGCTCGGTGAAGCCCGCGAGGCGGAAGCAGTGCGTGCTGGCGCCGTCCTTGTGGTAGATGATCTTCGCGTGGTTGCCTTCCCAGGCCACCTTGTCCCGCGAGTAGGTGCTGAACTTGCCGTGCGCTGACGTCGAGACGTACTGGGCCACGTCGTTCTGCACCCAGATCACCACGTGCTCGATGTCGTGGCGGTGGCCGCAGCAGTCCCAGCCCGGCACGGCCTGGTCCTTCTCGAAGTACAGGTCGTACAGGTAGGCGCACCAGCCGTTGTTGCACTTGGAGCGGCTGTAGGAGTTGGTGTTGTCCAGGTCGGACTGGTCGTGGCAGTTGCCGTTCAGCGCGCCCGAGTTCTTCAGGCCCGGCGCGATCTGCCCGGTCGGCGAGATCGCCGGGGTCGGGTAGCAGCCGTCACCGTCGTAGTCGAACGCCGGCTGCCACTTGCCGTCCTCGGCCGCGTAGTTGGCGGGGATGGCCTGGGGCGGGTCGGCGAGGGCGATCCCGGGGAACAGAGCGGTGATCAGCAGCGCGCCGGCCAGCGCGGGTAGGAGTTTCTTCTTCACCAGCGGCCTCGATTCCGGGGCAGGGGGAGCGGAGAGGCTTGCGAGGCAGAAGGTGGTACATGAACTACCTTCACGTCTAGGTAGTTCGCCAAATCTTTGCAGTCCGGGAAATTCACAACCCTGAAACGGAATCGATCCTGTCTCGCGGTCGCGCTCCCATCAGGCCAGGTGGGACCGCATCCGTTGCGCCGCAGCGACAAGATTCCGCAACGTCGGATCCATCTCGGCGCAACCGCATGTTCTGAGGCCGCGGCCGGGTTGATCCACAACCGTTCACCTGGGACGGGGCGGACCGCTTCGGTGATCAGCGAATGATGGAATCTTCGTTTGGCGCCAACGGGTCCCGCGAGGATCTTCTTCAGCGAGCTGGATCTCAACGGAACCCGCCCGGCCCGCCCGACGAGGTCTGGGCGCGGGTCACGCCGATCATCGACGCGTCCGCGCCCAAGGTGCTGGCGCTGCGGATGCGCGCCATGCTCGCGGCGATGTCGCACGCCCTGTACATGTTCACGCTCGGTGACATCTACGAGCGCCAGGAACAGGACCCGTACACCGGCGCGCACCTGTTCGCGGCCATCTCGGCGATGCGCGCTGACGAGCACGAGGGCGGCATCGAGCGCATGCGGCAGAAAGCGGACGAACTGGATCCGTCCTGAGGCAAGCGGTGGCCGGTATCGCGGTCGAGCGTGTGCAAGCGCGGGCTTGCCTGTTCATCGAGGTGGGCCGGGACGCCCTCCGGCGCAGGTCACGACGTTGAGGCGCAACTAACAGGCACCCCGGCGTGCATGCTCATACATCGTCGTGCATAATTCTTAACGTGTCCAAGGTGCTCACTTCACTTCCGGCCGGCGAACGCGTCGGCATCGCCTTCTCCGGTGGTCTCGACACCTCCGTCGCGGTCGCGTGGATGCGTGAGAAGGGCGCGGTGCCGTGCACGTACACCGCGGACATCGGTCAGTACGACGAGCCTGAGATCGACACGGTCCCTGGCCGCGCGGGCACGTACGGTGCCGAGATCGCGCGTCTGGTGGACTGCCGGTCGGCGCTCGTCGAGGAGGGGCTCGCCGCGCTCGCGTGCGGTGCGTTCCACATCCGTTCCGGTGGCCGCGCGTACTTCAACACGACCCCGCTCGGGCGCGCGGTCACGGGCACCATGCTCGTGCGCGCCATGCTCGACGACGACGTCCAGATCTGGGGCGACGGCTCGACCTACAAGGGCAACGACATCGAGCGGTTCTACCGCTACGGTCTGCTCGCGAATCCGTCGCTGCGCATCTACAAGCCGTGGCTCGACGCGGCGTTCGTGACCGAGCTCGGCGGCCGCAAGGAGATGTCCGAGTGGCTGCTGGAGCGTGACCTGCCGTACCGGTCGAGCGTCGAGAAGGCGTACTCCACCGACGCGAACATCTGGGGCGCGACGCACGAGGCCAAGTCGCTGGAACTGCTCAACGAGGGCATCGAGATCGTCGAGCCGATCATGGGCGTCAAGTTCTGGGACCCGTCCGTCGAGATCGCCACCGAGGACGTGACGATCGGCTTCGACCAGGGCCGCCCGGTCACGATCAACGGCAAGGAGTTCGGCAGCCCCGTCGACCTCGTGCTGGAGGCCAACGCGATCGGCGGCCGCCACGGTCTGGGCATGTCCGACCAGATCGAGAACCGGATCATCGAGGCCAAGAGCCGCGGCATCTACGAGGCGCCCGGCATGGCGTTGCTCTACATCGCCTACGACCGCCTCGTGAACGCGATCCACAACGAGGACACCGTCGCCCAGTACCACAACGAGGGTCGCAAGCTCGGCCGGCTGCTGTACGAGGGCCGCTGGCTCGACCCGCAGTCGCTGATGATCCGCGAGTCGCTGCAGCGCTGGATCGGCGCCGCGATCACCGGCGAGGTCACGCTGCGGCTGCGTCGGGGCGACGACTACTCGATCCTCGACACGTCCGGCCCTGCGTTCAGCTACCACCCGGACAAGCTGTCGATGGAGCGCACCGAGGACTCGGCGTTCGGCCCGGTCGACCGCATCGGCCAGCTGACCATGCGCAACCTCGACATCGCGGACTCCCGCGCCAAGCTGGAGCTCTTCGCGGGCCTCGGCATGGTCGGCAACCGCCAGTCCGCGCTCATCTCGGCCCAGCCCGAGTCGACCAAGCTGATCGGCGAGGTCCCGGACGGCGGCGCGGAGGTCATCGCCTCGCGCGGCACCGTCTCGGCCGCCGACGAGCTGCTCGACTCGGCCGCGATCGAGTCGGGAACGGACTGATTTGGCGGCTTCCGGCCCCTGACGAGGGGCCGGAAGCTAGCCTGATCCTTCGTGTCGATCATGGGGGAGTGGGCCCGGCCCGCTGTTCGTCTGCATCCGGTGCTGGGCTCGCCGGGGGTGACGGACAGCCACATCGGCGGCCCTCTGCTGTGGCCGGCCGACGAGCCGTGGCCGTGGTGCGACGGCAGCAAGCACGACGAGGGCCTCACCATCCTCCCGGCCGACAGCTTCGGCGTGCGGGTGGCTCTGATCAGCGCTGTGCAGCTCTACCGGCGCGACTTCCCCGAGCTGCCGTTCCCGGACGGCACCGATCTGCTCCAGGTCCTGTTGTGCCCGTTGGAACACTCCGACGAGGAGACCGACCACTTCGGGCCGTGCCTGAAGCTCTTCTGGCGTTCTGCCGCCGTGACGGACGTGCTCTCCGCTGCTCCTGAACCCGCGGTGTTCGAGCCCCAGTACCGGACCCGGCCGTGCGTGCTGCACCCGTGCCGGATCGTCGAGTACCCGATGGGCGACGAACAGCCCGTGGGCGCGGGGGACTGGCCACCGGTCGCGAACGGCAGCAAGCTCGGCGGCTGGGCGTTCTGGTGGCAGACCTCGCCTTTCGGCTTGGAATGCCCCTCGTGCGGAGCCGATCGCCGCCTTCTGCTAGCTCTTTACACCCACGAGGAACCCGAGAAGGAGCTCTGCTCCTGCGAGGTCGCCGAACGGGCGGTCGTCGGGTGGGAGTTCGGCCGGGAGGGCGCATTGAACGTGTTCGCGTGCACACAGGATGTCCAGCACCCGATCAAGCTGCACATCGACTGATGGCCGCCGAGGACGCACGGCCGGCCGTGCTGCTGAACCCGATCGAGGGTGACCCGACGGACGCCGACAGCCACATCGGAGGGCCTCTCCTGTGGCCGATCGACGACGAGTGGCCAACGTGTGACGCGGACGGCGAGCCGTTCGTCGGTGCTCTCCAGCTCTACCAGCGAGACTTTCCCGAGCTGCCCTTTCCCGCGGGCGCCGACGTGCTGCAGGTGCTCCTCTGCGCGCTCGACCACGGTGCCGGCGGTCCGGACGTGCGGCTGGTGTGGCGCGACTCGTCGTCGGTGGTCGAGCTGATCGAGGAGGAACCCGACCCCTCGCAGGTGGAGGAGCGGTACGTCCCGACGATCAACGTCTTCGAGCCGATCCGGTACACCGAGCACCCGGACAAGGTGTCGGGCGGTTCGAAGATCGGTGGGTGGACGCCGTGGTACGACTCCGGCCCGCTGGTGTTCTCCTGTCCGGAGTGCGGCTCGGTTCAGGTCCAGACGCTGTCGCTCGCGACGCATGAGCCGTCCGGTGACGACGTCGAGTGGGAGTTCGGGAACGAGGGCAACCTGAACGTCTTCCTGTGCGAGAAGGACGTTCGTCACCCGATCAAGGTGCACGTTGACTGAGATCAACGAGATCGCCCTGGCGATGGGGTTGCGGCCGGGCTCGGTGGTCGAGTCCGGCGGCGACTTCCTGGTGCTGCACGCTCACGACGCCGAGGGTGCCGAGTGGATCCTGCGGCAGCCCCGGCGCGAGTGGGCGTTGCGGCGCATGGGCCCGGAACGCGCGTTGCTCGACCTGGTCGCGGACCGGGTGCCGGTCCCGGTGCCGCGCTGGCTCCCCGAGCACCGGGACATCGCGATCTACCGGGCGCTCCCCGGCGAACGCGCGGACGAGCCGTCCGACGAGTACTTCGAGGACGTGGCACGGTTTCTCGCCGCCCTGCACGCCATCCCGCAGGAAGAGGCCGCGCGGACCGGCGTCGAGATGCGGCTGCCCGGCGAGATCCGGTCGACGATCGCCCGCAAGATCCACCGCGCCCGCACCGAGCTCTCGCTGTCCGACGAGCTGTGGCACTACTGGCAGTCGTGGCTCGACGACGACTCGACGTGGCCGCCGCGGTCGGTCGTCGCACACGCGGACATCTGCCCGGCCAACACGTTGGTGGACAACGGCAGGCTGTCGGGCGTGATCGACTGGACCGACTCGCTCTTCGGTGACCCTGCTTCGGACTTCCGCAGGCTCGTCAAGCAGTACGGCAGGCTCGACGAGCTGATCGAGGGGTACGAACGGCACGGCGGCGAGACCTGGCCCGGCATGCGGCGGCACGTCGAGGAACGCATCCGGATGGCCCCGATCGACTCCGGGCTCTACGGAGTCGACTCTGGCCAGGAGCGGTACGTCACGACCGCTTTGGAGCGGCTAGCAGTGCTACGCCCGCCAGCAGCATGAGCAGGACCGAGGCGAACCACGTCATGACGGTCGTCGGCGCGAGGTAGCGCGTGGCGAGGCCGATCGACAGCGACGGCACGCTGAGCCCGAGGTAGGCGATGAAGAACAGGCCTGCCAACGCTTCGCCGCGCCGCGCTGGTGCCGCCATCGCCGCGACGGCTCCGATGGCCGCCTTGAACTGCACGCCCGCGCCGACTCCGGCGATCGCGCCGCCGACCAGGAACAACGGGAAGCTCGTGGCGTACATGCCCGCCACGACGAGCAGGACCCCGACAGCTTGCGCGCCAAGGCCGAACGTGCGCAGAGCACCGACCCGCACGCCACCCGTCAGGGTCTGGGCCAGAGCCGCGCCACCGAACACGATGAACACGACCAGCCCGGCCAGCGTCCGTGACGGGTGGTGCAGCTCGCCCGCCACGAATCCCGGGGAAACCGACGTGAACACGCCGAAGACCGCGAACGCCGAGAACGCTGCCAGTCCAGCGGTCAGATAGCCCGCGCCGTGGTCGGCGCTGATCCGTTGTGGACGGTAGGAGACCTGTTGCCTGACCACGGTTTCCGGAGTCAGCGCCACCGCCACGATGCTCACCACGAGCAGCACGGCGAGCACGAGGTACGGGGTGCTCAGCGGCGATGACGAGTACTGGGCGAGCACGCCCGCGAGCAACGCGCCGACGCCGAGCCCGCCGATGTTCGCTGCCGTCGAGACGATTTCGAAGCGCTGTGCGGAGGCGCCGGGGCGGTGGCGCGCGTGGAGGTCGTGCAGGAACGCGGTGGCGGTCGCGGCGATCATGCCGACACCCAGTCCGTTGATCACCCGCGCGGTGATCAGCACCGGCAGCGAGGTGCTGCTGAGGAACAGCAGCGCGGACGCGACCTCCAGGCCCAGCGCTGGGATGAGGATCGTCTTGCGGCCCAGCCAGTCCGAGACGTGCCCGGCGAGCAGCAGGCTGATCACGACGCCGACCGCGAACGCCGCGAACACGACGGTGATCGCGAAGGTCGAGAAGCCCTCGCGTGCGACGTAGAGAGGGAACAGTGGCGACGGCACGGTCGAGTAGGCCATCGCGACCAGGAACGTGCCGGCGATGGTCCAGAAACCGATGCCGTGAGGTCTGCTGACCGGTCGCCGGCCAACCGCGGAGTCGAGGAGCAGGGACATACGACCACCCTGCGTGCCTGGATCCATCACGTCCAACGAAAGTTGGAGCTCGTGATCATCACTTTCTGAGATACTCGCTGGTGTGGACCTGCGTCAGCTCGAATACTTCGTCGCGATCGCGGAGGAGGGCACCTTCACCCGTGCCGCCGCTCGCGTGCACGTCGTGCAGTCCGCCGTCTCGGCCGCGATCAAGACCCTCGAACGCGAACTCGGCGCCACCCTGCTCGACCGCAACGCCAAACGCGTCCTGCTGACTGACGCGGGCGAGGCGCTGCTGCCCAGAGCGCGAGCCGTCCTGGACGCCGCCACCGAGGCGAAAGACGCGGTGGCGCAGGTGAAAGGCGGGCTCAGCGGCACGGTCAAGCTCGGCACGCTGACGTCGATGACCCTGATCGACCTGCCCGCGCTGCTCGGCGAGTTCCACCGCAGGCATCCGGGCGTGCTGGTCAGGACCAGCGCGGCCACGTCGGGTTCGCAGGGCCTCGTCGAACAGCTGCTGGACCGCCGGCTCGACCTCGCCTTCGCCTCACTGCCGGGCGAGGTGCCGAGCGGGATCGTCCTCGACGAGCTGGCCCACTCGGTCATGGATCTGGTCGTGCCCAACGACCATCCGCTGGCGCACAAGAAAGAAGTCCCCATCGGCGACCTCGCCGGACTGGACTTCATCGACTCACCGCTCGGCTACGGCAACCGGGCCGTGGCGGACCGGGCGTTCGCGCACGCGGCCGTGCCTCGCCGAGTCACCCTGGAGATGTCCGACATCTACACCGGAGTCGACTACGTCCGGCACGGCCTGGGCGTCGCGCTGCTGCCCAACTACATCCTCGGCGACGCGGACGGCGTGACCACGCTCAAGGTCACCGGTGCGGACCTCAGATGGCCGCTGGGCCTCGCCAGGCCCGCCGACCGCACGCCATCAGCCGCCTCCAGGGCGTTGATCGCGGTCGTGCACGAGATCTTCAGCCGCGATAAGCGGCGCACGCCAGCGTGACCAGGTCGTTCAGGTGCTGCGGGGGCTGGTCCTTCCACCACGCGAGCCACACCGGGATCGGCGGCGCGTCCTTCACCGCCCGGTAGGCCACGCCGGGCCGCGGGTTGAGGCTCGCGGTCGCCTCGGACGTCATCCCGACGGCCTGGCCCGCCGCGATCAACGTCAGCCACTCGTCGACGCCGTGCGTGTTGCGCACGACGGCAGGCGCGGCGCCGGGCTTCCACAGGTCCAAAGTGGTCGTTCCGGTCCGGTCGTCGACCGCGATCCCGTACCGCGAGAAGTCCGCCAGCGACAGCGAACGCTTGCGCGCCAACGGGTTGTCGGTCGCCACCACGCCGTAGCGCCGTTCGGTGCCGAGCAGCGCGGTCTCGAAGCGCGGGTCGTCGAGGGCCCGCCGCACCACCGCCACGTCGGCCATGCCCTCGGCGAGCCCGGCGGTCAGCGAGTTGGACTGCACGAACACCAGCGGCAGCCCGGGATGTGCTGCCGCCCAGGCCTTCTGGAGACGCCGGGTGTGCTTGCCCAAAGCCGACCACGCGTATCCGATCCGCAGCTCGGTCTGCGACTCGGCCGCGATCCGCTGCAGGTGAACCACTTCGTCCAGCACTCGTCGCGCGGCCGCGAGGACCTGGGTGCCCACGGTCGTCAGCGCGACGTGCCGGGTCGAGCGCAGCAACAACCGGACTCCCAGCGAAGCCTCCAGTGCCGCGATGGCACGGGACACCGACGCCTGGGTGAGGTCGAGCTCCCGCGCCGCGTCGGTGAACGTGCCCGCGTCCACCACCGCGACGAACGCCCTCAGCTGCCGCAGATCCATACGTTCAGCGTATAACCAGAACAGCTCATGCATTTCCCGTATCAACGACGAAACCGCAGGCTGTGCCTCATGAAGAGTCTCGGCGGATTCGCCACGATGACCGCGAGCGCGGCCAGCAGCCAGCTCGGTGCCGCGGTGGGGGCGCACGCGTTCGCCGCGATCGGCCCGGCCGGCGTCGTGGCGGTGCGCCAGTTCGTCGCGGCGGCGGTGCTACTGCCCGTAGCCCGGCCGAATCCGCGAAGATTCACCTGGGCGCAGTGGTGGCCGACGATCGCGCTCGGCCTGGTGTTCGCCACCATGAACCTCAGCCTCTACACGGCGGTCGACCGGATCGGTCTGGGGCTGGCCGTCACCCTGGAGGTCCTCGGCCCGCTCACGGTCGCGCTGGCCGGTTCGCGCACGAAGCTGGACTTCCTGTTCGTGCTGATCGCGGCCGTCGGCGTCTACGTGCTGGTGCTGCCCGGCCCGAGCAGCGACTACCTCGGCATCGGCGCCGGACTGCTCGCGGCGTCGTGCTGGGCTGCGTACATCCTGCTCAACCGTCTGGTGGGGCAACGACTCCCAGGCCTGCAAGCACCGGCGGCGGCCACCAGCGTGTCCGCGCTGCTGTACGTCCCGGTCGCGGTCTTCCTGATCGCGCAGGGCCACTTCAACGGCATGGCCGTGCTGTACGCCATCGGCGCGGGCGTGTTCTGCAGCGTCGTGCCGTACGCCGCCGACCTGATCGCGTTGCGGAGGGTGCCGCCGCGGTACTTCGGGCTGGCGTGCAGCGTCCACCCGGTGCTGGCCGCGCTGGCGGGTCTGCTCCTGCTGGGGGAGCGCCTCGACGTCCACCACTGGGCTGGAATCTTGCTCGTGGTCACCGCCAATGCACTCGCAGTGACTTGCACCAAGTGGTCTGGATCACCTACCGTTCAGTCCGAAATGTGAATCCCCTTCACTTAGTGGGGTGTCCATGCGGACTGCAGTCATGACGGTCGTTGCCGCCCTTGCCGGAGCTGCGCTGGTCAGCGGCCCGTTCGCGTGGGCTGAACCCGAGCCCTACCTCGTCGGCAGAGGGATCTCCGACGTCACCGGCCCGGCCGCCGAGAACGGCATGATGGGCTACTCCAAGTTCGACCAGAAGACGACGGGCATCGCCCAGCGGCTGCGGTCGCGGGCCTACGTCGTGGTCGACCGCGCCAACGGCAAGCGCGTCGCGTACGTCAACGCCGACCTCGCGATGATCTTCCGCGCGGTCCAGGAGGGCGTGCTCGCCAAGCTGCAGGCCAAGTACGGCAACACCTACACGCGCGAGAATCTGCTGCTGTCCGCCACGCACACCCACAGCGGGCCCGGCGGCCAGTCGCACAACCTCGCCTACAACCTCTCGATCCTCGGCATGCAGCCCCAGGCGCTGGCGGCTGTGGTCGACGGCATCACCGAGTCGGTCGTCGAGGCGCACGAGGACCTCAAGCCCGGCTCGATCAGCCTCGGCGTCGGCGAGCTGACGAACGCCTCGGTGAACCGGTCGCGCGTCGCGTTCGACCGCAACCCGGACAAGGCCGCGTTCCCGCAGGGCATCGACCCGCAGATGACCGTGCTGAAGTTCAAGCAGTCCGGCGACGACGTCGGCGCGATCAGCTGGTTCGCCACGCACAACACGTCGGTCACCAACGCCAACACGCTGATCAGCCCGGACAACAAGGGTTACGCGGCGTACCAGTGGGAGCACGACGACAAGGGCGTGCGGTACCTGGACAACACCGCGGGTTTCGTGGCGGCGTTCCCGAACACCAACGCCGGTGACATGTCGCCGAACCTCAACCTGAAGCCCGGTTCCGGCCCCACCGAGAACGAGTGGGAGAACACCCGGATCATCGGCGAGCGGCAGAACCGCAAGGCGCAGGAGATCTACAACGGCGCCACGGCTCCGGTCTCCGGTGGCGTCGACTACCGCCAGACGTTCGTGGACATGTCGGCCGTGCAGGTTGACGGTCGCTTCACTTCGGACGGCAAGTCGGGCACCACGTGCTCGGGAGTCGTCGGCGCGTCGACGATCGCGGGCAGCGTCGAGGACGGCCCGGCGATCCCCGGCTTCTCCGAGGGCATGCAGTCGCCGTGGAAGAAGCTGTTCGAGCCGTTGCAGATGGAGGTTCCGCAGTGGCTGCGGGACTGCCAGTTCCCCAAGGCCTCGCTTTCCGCAACCCCATCAGCACCTCGTCGTCCACAGTGACCAGGACATGGATGTAAGCC
>NZ_JBEXPJ010000222.1:0-13064 GCF_040611995.1 Lentzea sp. NPDC006480 | reverse complement strand
GCCGCGCCGCGCCACACGGCGTCGGCGACGGCCGGTTGGGTGTGGTCAGCGGCGATTTGATCAAGAGTTGGCGGTACTTGCAGACGCCAACAGAGCCAACGCCTTGGAAGCAGCCGTCTAGGCCGCCGGGCAGATGTGCGAACGCAGCGCGCGCAACGCCGAGTTGGCGCGTGACTTCACCGTGCCGACCGGGATGCCCAGGAAGTCGGCGATCTCGTCGGGGCTGCGGTCGTGCAGGTACATGTGCACGACGACCTCGCGGCGGTTCGGCGTCAGCTTCGCCATGGCTTCTCCGAGAGTCAACGAGGTGACCACGCGTTCCATCTCGCAGTGGGGCTGCGCGATGTGCGGCAGCGCCGCGTCGCCGGTCTCCCGCGGACGGCGGGTGCGGTACCGGATCCGGTCGACCACCAGGTTGCGCGCGACCGTCACGAGCCACGGCCGGCAGGTCTCCGGCTTGTCCACCAGTCTCGGGGTTTTCCACGCGCGCAGGAACGTCTCCTGCAGGATGTCCTCGGCGACGTGCGCATCGGTCGTCAGGTGACGCAGGTAGTTCTTCAGGAAATGGCCGTGCAGGCGGTACAGCTCGGCGAGCACGTCCGCCTCGAGCGTGCGGGGCGACGGGATCCGGACGACAGTCATGATCGAGCCCTCTCTAGGCGGGGATGCGGACCGAGACGAGTGCGCGGGCCGTGGCGCGGGCCGCGCGACAGAGCTGTTCGACGACAGCCGGTGGGTCGAAGCGGTCGACGGGGCCGCTGACCGACAACGCGGCGACCGCGCGGCCGGTCTCGTCCAGCACGGGAGCGGCGACGCACGCGACGCCGGGATGGGTCTCGGCGAGGTCGTGCGCGAAGCCGGCCCGCCGGGTCCCGCGCAGTTCGGCGGCCAGGCGCATCGGCTCGGTGACCGTGTTCGCGGTGTAGCGGCGCAACGGTCCGGTGAGCACGAGACGCTGGGCGTTCAGGCCGGAGTACGCGAGCAGCACCTTGCCCAGCGCGGTCGAGTGCGCGGGCAGCACGCCGCCGACGCGGGACCTCAGCGGGCTGCGGCGGTGGCCGTAGATCTTCTCGACGCAGTGCGCGTCCGCGCCGTCGAGCACCGCGAGGTGCACCGTCTCGTGCGTCAGCTCGTAGAGGTCCTGCATGAACGGCAGGCCGACCTCACGCAGCTGGGGGAATCCGGCCGTGACGACATCGGTGATGCCGCGCAGTCGTTCGCCGAGGCGGTAGCTGCCGTCGAGCCGTTCGACGACACCGGCGGCCTCCAGGATCCCCAGCACGCGATGGCTGGTCGACTTCGGCAGTCCGGTCCGCCGTGCGAGCTCCGACGCCCCCAGCGTCTCGCTTCGGTGGTCCCAGGCCTCCAGCACGGCGAACGCCTTCTCCACCACCGCGCGGTTGGCCTGCGCCACCGTCTCCAGCTGTGGCGTGGTCATGCCGCCATCCCCCGTAGCTCGAGGCGACGAGCGTGCTCGTAGGCCGCTGCGGCGTGTGCACGTTCCTGTGCGGCGTCGGCGCCGTTTCTCGCGGCGAGCTGCTCGTGCATGCGGCCCTTGGCGCGATACCAGGCCGCGACGGCCTCGTCCGAGGCGGCGGCGTCCGGCCGGGCGTAGAACAACGCGTTCATCTCGATCATGGCGTTGACGCTCTGCGGGTGGAGAGGGGTGACGCTCATGTCGTTCGCCTCCGCGATCGGGGTGATCAGGTGATGAAGTGACTGTGCTCCAAGTCACACGCATCTTCATCGGTCTGCCGACCGAACCCACCCGCGTAATTGCGGAAACAAATGCCAGGACCGAAGTCCAGGCCGTCCTACGTCATCTGACCTAAATGGACTCGCCGTGGTGCGCGGCCCGCAGCGCCGTGAGCAGGCGATCCGAGTAGCCGTCCTTCGGCAGGAACGTGTGCGCGCCCGCGTCGATCGTGCTTTCGGCCAGCGCGCTCCGCAGGCTCATCGCGATCACCGGGATGCCGTGCTCCCGCGCCAGCACGGTCAGCAGCTCGAGGCCGTCCTGCGCATCGGGCATGAGCACGTCGACAATGGCGACGCACGGGACCAGCTGACGGGCCAGTTCGATCGCAGGAGCGGCGGAACCCGCCTCGCCGACGACCTCGAAACCCGGATGTGCCTCCAGGAACGTGCGCAGAGCGCCGCGGACCCGCGCATCGTCGTCGACGATGAGCACTCGGATCAGCGGCTTGTGCCCGTCACGGTCTGTCAACGGGCCCTCCTACGGCGGTCGGCATCACTGCCAGTATTCGCCCCACGAAGGGGTGTACTTGAGTGGCTAATGACTGGACTCAGCCGCGACTTTTGTCGCGGTCCCGGGTGGCAGACCCGACCGTCGCCGACGCACGTGCGGGAGTCAGCGCGGGTGGACGTTCCTGCCCGGTGTGTCCGACCGCTGGAGAGCAAGACCAACGAGGATGACCACCATGGCGAGGACCCAGCGCGGCAGCATTCTCGTGGCGCGCTTCCAGCGAGGTCGCTTCGGGCTCACCGCGCCCGTTCACCGGACAGGGACTCGTCGGGCACGTCCTCGTCGAGGAAGCCGCCGGACTGGTGGCGCCACAGCTTCGCGTACGTGCCCTCGGCGTCGAGCAGTTCCGCGTGGGTGCCCTGTTCGACGATCCGGCCCCGGTCGAGCACGATCAGCCGATCCATTCGCACGACCGTGCTGAGCCGGTGTGCCACGACGATCGCGGTGCGGCCCTCCATGAGCCGCCACAACGCCTCCTGGACCAGCACCTCGCTCTCCGAGTCCAGCGCGCTGGTCGCCTCGTCCAGCAGCAGGATCGGCGCGTCACGCAGGATGGCGCGGGCCAGCGCGACCCGCTGCCGCTGTCCGCCGGACAGTTTGATGCCGCGTTCGCCGACCATCGTGTCGAACCCGTCGGGCAGCGTGTCCGCGAACTCCGTCACGTGCGCGGCCTGCGCGGCGCGGTGGATCTCGGCGTCGGTCGCGCCCGGCCGTGCGAACGCGATGTTCTCGCGCAGCGTCCGGTGGAACATGGCCGGGTCCTGAGGCACGTACGCGATCAGGCCGCGCAGGTCGGCCTGGCTCAGGCGGGCGATGTCCTGGCCGCCGATGAGGACGCGGCCCCGGTCGACGTCCATCAGCCGCAGCAGCAGCCGGGTGAGCGTGGTCTTGCCGCCGCCCGACCGGCCGACGAGCCCTATCCGCGTGCCCGCCGGGATGTCCAGGTCGAGCCCGTCGAACAACGGTTCGCCGCCGCCGTGCGTGAACACGACGTTCTCGAACCGGACCCGAGAGTCCTTCACGCGCAACGGTTCCGGGTGCACGAGGTCGAGCACGGTCGGCGGGTCGAGCAGCAGCTCGGTGAACTGAGCGGCCTCCGTGAGCGCACTCTCCACCTGCCGGTAGATCTGGTTGAACTCGAACATGATCCGCGTCGCGTTGCCGAAGTAGGCGAACGTCACCACGATCGCCTCCACGCCGAGCCCACCGCTGACCCCGATCGCGACCACGAGGCCGAGCACGTTGGTGAGCACGGACAGCGGCGCGATCACGGTGTCGATGCGCAGGTTGTTGTAGTCCCACGACCGCAGTGCCAGCGTTCGCTGCTTGGCGGCACGGGTCCGGTGCTCCGCGCCCTCGCGTCGCTCGGCGGCGAACGCCCGCACCGTCTCCATGTTCGTGAGCGTGTCCGAGACGTGGCCGGACACCTGGGCGATGGCGGCCTCGCGCTGGTCGACCAGCCGCTGACGGTGGCGGATGAGCGGCGCGACCACACATCCCGTGACCAGGATCAGGCCCACCAGCACCGCGACGAGAACCGGGTGGTAGCTCCACAGCACGACGCATGCGAAACCCAGCGGGATGAGGTTGGCGAAGATCTTGAACGCCAGCGTGTCCACGAAGTCCTCGAAGCGGAACGCGAAGCTCAGCACCCGCTTGGTGAGCGACCCGGCGAAGTTGTCGTGGAAGAACGCCGCGTCCTTGCCCAGCAGCTCGTCCATCGCCAGGGCGGACAGGTTCTCGATCCCGCGGCCGTCCACGCGGTTGAGGCAGTGCAGGCCGATGCGCCACAACACTTCCGAGAGCAGCATGAAACCGCCGAAGGCCGTTACGTACGGCAGGACGGTGCCGAGGCCCGTGTCGCCACCGCCCGCGAGCTTTCCCACGAGGCCGCCCACCGCCAGCGGCGCGAGATAGAGCTGGCACGTGACGCCCAGCGCGGGCAACACGAGTGCGCCCACGGACATGAATCCGTGGCGCCGCAACTCCTTCCGGTACAGGCGCAGGGCGAGCGGCACCGCGTTCTCGCGGACGGGCCTTTCCGATCCTGGCACGACCATCCGCCCCCTCCAGGCACCTCGGCTTCCTCATGCTGCCGCAGGGGGTCGGGTGGCAGCGATCGAATATCGCCGCGCGGACGCGGTCGGCGGAGTGCCTCGCGACGAGGTGGTGCCGATTTCTCCGGCCCCGCGCTCTTCGCGAACCTCGTCTTCGCCGAGGTGATCACCGGGGTCAACGCGATCATCGAGGCACTCGGACAAGAAATGACCCAAATGCTGGTGCGAGTGCTGAACGGCGAGGAGCCGACGTCTCTGATCCTGCCCACCGAACTGGTCATCCGCGACTCAGCCTGATCGGGGCGGGGCCGCCGCGCCCCACCCCGACCGGCTTCGGCGAGGCGGTCAGGCGTATGCCTCGAACTCGTAGACGCGGGCGACGTTCCCACCGGACTGCGCACCCGTCACCACCGTGAGGCGGATGTGCCTGGCGCTGTTGCCGATCGCGTGCTCGGTGGTACCGCTGGTGTTGCCGCGCACCGACGCCACCGTCGTCCAGGTGGTGCCGTCGGCTGACACCGCCAGGTCGAAGTCCCTGGTGTTGAACGTCGCGGACTCACCGCCGGCGCTCGCGTGCTTCACGACCAGCTTCTTCAACACGTGGCTGGAGCCGAGGTCGACCTGCAAGGCCTTCGTCGCGGCGACCGAGCACCACTTGTCGCTGTTTCCACCGGAGACGCTGCCGTTCACGGCTTTGGAGGCGCCTTCGTTCGCGTTGCAGGCCGCTGCGCCCGTGGCCGGCCTGTTCAGTGCGAGGTTGTTGCCCGGCGCAGGGCCGTCGGGGCCGGCGACGCTGTTGATCCAGGTGTTCACACTGCCCTGGAGCTCGGCGTAGAAGAAGTCCTCCGTGCCGCAGATTCCAGGACCGCCGGACGTGTCACCGCCGAGCCTCCAGTTGCCGGCCGTGCCCACCAGGAGCGGACCGCCCGAGTCGCCGTAGCAGGCGCTCTTGCCGTCCTTGTTGTCCAGGCAGATCACCCACTGGTCCGTGCCGCACGTGCTGTCGGGCAGCACGGGGACATCGACCTGCCGGAGGTTGGTGGGTGCGCCGCCGCAGCTGGGCGTGCACGTCGTGGCGCCCCAGCCGAGCAGCCGCACCGTCGAGCCGGGCGTGACGACGGGTGCGATGGAGATCGGCTGCTGAGCCACCGGCGCGGTCAGCTCGACGAGCGAGGTGTCCGCGTTGCTGTGGTCGACCCAGCGTTTGACCCTGGCCACGGTGCCGCCCGAGTTGCGGTTGTTGCTGCCGATCCGGATCTGCACACCGCTCGGAACCTCGCCCGCCATGCAGTGTTTGGCCGTGAGCACCCACGTCGGCCGGATCAGGGCTCCGCCGCAGAAGTGGCCGCCGGAGTTGCCCTGCATCGAGGCCGTGAAACTGTAGTTCTCGGTGGCGTCCACACCACCGATGATGTTCGGGGTCAACGGATCGGGCTGCTCCTGTGCCGTCGCCGTGGTGACTGCCGATCCCGCCAGGGCCAGGCCGGCGACCACCGCCAGCAGACCCTTGACCAGTCCTCGCATGGGAACCTCGCGTTCGATGGGGTCGAAGGAGAATTCCCCGAAGGGTCCAACGGCCGAAATCACCGGATCTAAGTCCGAAACTTCGGCGCTGCGAATGGGCTAACCACCCGCGCCACTTCTGAATACGATGCGCCGTCCCGGGTTGATGGTCTGGACCTCTCATCGCGCACCGCCGTAGGGTGGAGCCCACGAGGAGCGCGATGACCGGACCATTTCATCTCGTGTTGCGCACCGCGATCCGCGAGCGCGGACTGCCGCTCGACCGGCTGCGGTCGCGACTGGCCGAGCGCGGCATCCGAGTCGGGTTGGCCAGCCTCAGCGACTGGCAGCACGGCCGGGCGTGGCCACGGCGACCGAACTCGTTGCGCGCCATCGCCGTGCTGGAAGAGATCCTCGACCTGCCGCGCCACGCGTTGACAGGCCTGCTCGCCACTCACCACCTGACGCCGTTCCGGCCCCAGCAGGGGGTGGACGAGTACCACGGCCCGATGAGCGAACTGCTCGACGCGCTCCCCGGCGCACGGGACTGGAGCCTCGAGGTGATCACCTCCGAACACCTGGCGCACGTCGACGCGAACCGCAGGCGGTCGCGCATCACGGCGCGGCGGCTCGCCCGCGCCCGCCGCGACGACGTCGACAGGGTGGTGGTGCGCTACTTCGGCGCACCGGGCTGCGCGATCGATCGTGTTCGTCTCGTACCCGTCCGCAACTGCGAGGTCGGACGACTGCTGCGTCACCCCGAGGGACGTGTGCTGGCCGCTGAACTGCTTTTCGGTCAACGACTTCAGGCCGGCGAGACGTGGGTGTGGGAGTACGAACTGCACGACCCCACCCCCTCAGAGGCCGAAAACGACTTCGCTCACGCGTTTCGCCGGCCGGAGGGCACCAGTCTCATGGAGGTGCGGTTCCACCCGGACGCGCTGCCGGCACAGGTGCACGACTACTTCCGTGCCGACCTCTACGTTGCCAAGCACCGGCTGAACGAGCTGTTGCCGAACGCTCACCACGCGGTGCACGTGACGACGTGCGGCATGACGTCCGGCGTGATCGGCATCAGCTGGGAATGGCCGGACTGATCGTGGCGCGCGTTGCCCTGGTCTTGAGAGCGTCCACCGTCGTGGACTGCGACGACTACTGCGATGACCGTGATCCTGCTCTGCCCCTCGATGCGCGCCGCTCCGCCTACCGGCCCGGCACCGGCGCGCAGTCGCTGACCAGCCGAGGAGGAGGTGGATCGCGCCGGCGTGCACGTCGGTGACCAGGTGTGCGGTTGCCGTACTCCACCCACTGCGTCACGGCCGAGGCCGCAGTCCGATCCGGTAGCGGTGGTGGTAGTGCCTGCCGGTGAGCCAAAGCTCCCCGCTCGTGTTCGGCACCGCCGCGATGCCCCCGATCACCTGGTCGCTGCCCGTCGGCACCTCGGCGATGGTGATGGCGGTGAGGTCGGCGTCCGCGGTGACTGCGCCGGAGGCGAGATCCACGCGGATCATCCAGTCGGTACCGGTGACGGCCGCCCACACCTGCGGGCCGCCGTCGGCGGTCGCGCAGTGGAGTTCGCCGAGCCGTGCGGTCGACCATTCGCGGGCATCGACGCGCAGCTCGCGGACCAACGCGGCGGTGTCGCGGTCGCGCAGCAGCAGCCTGGTGGTGCCGTCGGACTGCACGAGGTGCGTTCCGTCGTAACAGAGTCCCCAGGGCTCACCCTCGATCGCGGCACGACGTCCATCCACAAAGGACTTGGGATCCAGCAGCACCGCGCCACCTGCGCCGGTACGCCACAGTCCGGCCGGTGTCAGCGCGGTTCCGCTGCCGGGCGGGACGGTCCGCTGGGCCTGGATCTCGCCGGTGGAGGGTGCCACCGCGCGGATCACCTGCCCCGTGTTCTCGACGAGGAGATCGCCGACCAGTTCCAGACCGCGGGCGTCGGCCCGGTCCGTGGGGACGCGCGCGAGTACCTGTGCGCGAAAGTGCCGCGAGGTGGCGCGCACGGCGGCCGGTGCGGGGCTGACCGTGGTCGCCGGTGCCGACGCCAGGTGCGCGACGGGCTGGGGGGCCGAACATGCCGTGAGAGCCAGCAGCGCCGCGGCCACTGTGCAGCGAAATCTGGTGATGCGCAACGGTTTCACCGCACCGATCGTCGTGACGAACTCGCTGGCGGGCTTCCGCCGTCGCGGGTGAACCCGCTGGGGATGTTCATCCGCCTGAGGTGAGGCCGCTCGCGATGGGTGCGGCCAGGCTGGACGGACAATCCACTTTGGAGGCTTCCGTGACCGATGTGACCGTGTCGCCAGGACAACGCCGGCTGGCCCGGCTCGCCTTCGTGGCGGCGGGAACGGCCGTCGTGGTCGTGCTGGTGGCGGCCGGGGTGCGCGCCGGGATCGGGCTCGTGCTGGTCGGTGCGACGGGGACGGCGCTCGCGCTGGTGGGCGCCTGGGGGTTCCTCGCCCACCACGGCCTGGTGCGGTGGCTGGCCGGGATCCTGATGCTGTTCGCGCCACTGACCGTGGTGGTCCTGTACGTGCAGGCTCGCTTGGCCTGGGTGGTCGTGGTGTGCGCGCTGCTGTGGCTGGCCGCGCTGGCTTGTGGGCGGCGCGCGCTCGCTGCGGACAGCAGGGCGACCCGTCCGGTCGAGCTCGACGTGCCGCCGCCCCGGAGGCCGTACCTGATCATGAACCCGAGGTCCGGCGGCGGGAAGGTCGGGCGGTTCGGTCTTCCGGAACTGGCCAGGGCGCTGGGTGCGGAGGTCTGCGTGCTCGACGGGTCGCAGGACGTCGCCGTGCTCGCCCGGCGGGCTGTCGACGAGGGCGCCGACCTTCTCGGGGTGGCGGGAGGTGATGGCACTCAGGCGATCGTCGCCGGCATCGCGGCGGAACACGGGATGCCCTTCATGGTCATCTCCGCGGGCACTCGCAACCACTTCGCGCTCGACCTCGGTCTGGACCGGGACGATCCCCGCCGCTGTCTCGACGCGCTCACCGACGGCGTCGAGGTTCGGGTCGATCTCGGCGTGGCCGGGGACCACGTCTTCGTCAACAACGCCTCGTTCGGCGCGTACGCCGAGGTTGTGCGGAGCCCGGCCTACCGCGACGGCAAGACGCGGACGACGCTGGACCTGTTGCCGGGCCTGCTGACCGGGCCGCGGGCAGCGGCGCTGCGGCTGCGGGCGGGTGGGTCCTCGCTGGCCGGGGCGCGGGCCGTGCTGGTCAGCAACAACCCGTACGGGTCGAGCGACCTGGCCGGGCTGGGGCGCAGGCCGCGGCTGGACGGCGGTGTCCTGGGGGTGCTCGCGCTGACCTTGCGCAACGCGGCCGAGGCCGCCGGCCTGGTGCGCGGCTGGCGGCGGTCGGACGCGGTGTTCCTGCGGACCGCGACGGAGGTCGTCATCACGGCGGACACCCCGTCGTTGCCGGTCGGTGTGGACGGCGAGGCGGTCACGATGGCGACTCCCGTGCGGTGTGCGGTCAGGCCGGGGGCATTGCGCGTGCGGGTGCCGCGCCACCGGCCAATGGCGCAGCCGCGCCTGCCCGAGCTGGACTGGACGCGGCTGCGCGGGCTGGCTCTGTCCTAGGCCGTCCTGTGACTCTCGGCCGCGATGGTCGCGGCCGAGGGGGTACGGAGGCGGCACCGACTGCGTGCCTCTCGCCCGTCACTCTCATCGAACGGACTTGCGGGACACGGCCACGCCACTCAGCGCCAGGACACCCGGCGGGCCGTGCGCCGGGCTACCCGGCGTGATCCGAACATCCCCGGTGCTCCTTCTGTTCGCCGCGCCGTGCGTCGTGCGGTGCGGCGGGCCACGCGGCGTGATCCGAACACGGTTGTCTCCTCATGGCGTCGAGCCTGCTGTTTCCAGGTCGTGCAGTGCCTTGGCCTCCTCCGCGTTCACCAGCCCGATCGCGATCAGGTCGAAGGGACTGACGAAGCCGTCGGAGATGCGGAAGCCCCTGGCACGGGCGACGGCGTCGCGCAGTGGCACGGCCCACTGGTGCTCCACGAGCAACAGGGCCGCCGCGCTGTCGTTGGGGATGTCGGCGAGCACGTCCCACGCGTCCGCGTCGCTGAACGGGTGGACGCCTCCCTTTTCCGCGACCGACTCGGCTCCCGCGATCGCACCTGCCTCGGCACCCGCCTGTCCCCCGGCGCCGAGGCCGATCAGCGCGCCGATCTTGCTGCCCAGCTCGGCCGCTTCCCCCGGCGACAGGTTGCTCAGGTGCTCGACCGCGATGTCGCCTCGCGGGTCCTTGTGGACGGCGAGAGCATCGATCACGCGGATGGTGTCGGTCTTGCGGAGCTTCTCCAGTTCGGCGATCACCTCACCGCGGAAGTCCGGGTGGGTGAAGCCCAGCACGATCAGTTGGATCGGCCCGATGGCCATACGACTCCTCCTCGACTCGATCAGTCGTCTCATCGTCGCGGCGCGTGAAGCGACGCCACCTCATCCGCTGCGGGTGGAACGCATGCGGAACGCAGTCACCAGCAGCTCGTAGACCGCCAGCACCACCACGATCGACAACAGGGCCGTCCAAGACGTGCGCAACAGCGCCAGCACGACCGCAACGGCCGCACCACCCACGCGTACGGGGTCGAGGTGCCGTGCGGTCCAACTTGGACCACGCGCGGAGATCGCCCGTGACGGCACGCACCCCAGGCCGAGACGGTCCGGCCGCACAGCCACATCGGCCCGCGGCCCCGTCCGATCAGGTACATCAGCAGGGCGAGCAGCACGCCTGTCCAGAGCATCTGCCAACCACGTGTCCGCAGCTGGCTGAAGACCGCCGTCACCACGTCGGCGGCGCCGTCGCGGTAGAGCCCTTCCGGCACGTTCTGGAGGATCTCCGCACGAACCGCGCGAAGCACTGCCGTGACCGCCACGGCGGCGACGACCATCCAGATGCCGAGCTGCAACGCCGTGCGCCGATCCCGCCGGTTCAGCCGTGCGTGCGGCGCGTACACCCTCCGCTCGCAACCGGAGCAGCTCGGCAGGCTCGTTCGTCATACCGGTCACCGCACCGGGCTCGGTGTGGTCCGCGGCAGGAACGCGGCCGCCACCATGCCGCCGAGCGCGATCACCGCCAGCACGACCATCGCCAGCGCGTACGAGCGTTCCGGTGTCCTGGTGAGGCCGGCGACGAGGATGGTGCCCGCGATCGCGGCGCCGAGTGAGGAACCGAGGTTGGAGACGCTGCGGGACAGTCCGGAGATCTCGCCCTGCAGGGCGTCCGGGAAGCTCGACTGCACGACGTTCACCGACGGGGTCAGCATGGCGCCGATGCCGAGCCCGATCAGGAAGAGGCCCGGCAGGAAGGTCCACACCTGCGGCGAGACGGCGAGCAGGGCGAGGAAGAGCGCGATGCCGCTGATCGTGACGGCGAATCCGGTGAGGACGAGGGTGCGCTGGGCGTGCCGTTTCGCGAGGCGCTCGGCCAGCAACGACGCCAGCAGCACGCCCACTGTGGCCGCCGTGAGGATCAGGCCGGTCTCGATCGCGTTGTAGCCGCGCACCACCTGCAGGTACGCCGAGACCACGAACGAGATGCCCATCAGCACGAGCCACTGCACGTTCTGCGTGACCAGGCCGAGGTTCGAGGTGCGGCTGCGGAACAACGCGGTCGACAGCAGCGGTTCGGCACCGGCGCGTTCCTTCGCGCGCACCGAGTGGAGGAACCAGACGAGCGTGAGGGCTCCGGCGACGAGCAAGCCCAGCATCAGCCAGAGGTTGTTGTCCGCGGCCAGCACGCCGGACACGACCAGGACGAGCCCCGCCGACGACAGCACGGCGCCGCGGACGTCGAACGGACGAGCCGGGTCCGGTGGCCGGGGATCCCGGACGTACCTGCGGCTCAGCACGAAGATCACCACGATCACCAGCGCCTGGAACAGGAACGCGACCCGCCAGCTGAGCGTCGTCGTGATGAGGCCGCCGATCAGCGGCCCGGTGGCCGCGCCGATGCCCGCCATGCCGTTGATCGCGCCGAAGGCACGGGCCCGCGCGGTGACGCCGGTGAACAGCATCGTCGCCAGGATGTAGACGGGCGGGATCAGCAACGCGGTGCCGACACCCTCGAAGATCGAGTTGCCGAGGATGAGGACGGGCAGGCCGGGCGCGAGCGCGCTCAGCACGGCGCCGACGCCGTACACGGCGAGACCGGCGGTGAGACATCGCTTGCGGCCGTAGCGGTCGGTGAGCTTGCCGCCGGGGATCATCAGCGCCGCCATCACCAGCAGGAAGATCGTGATCGCGATCTGGACGCCGTGCACGGTGGTGTCCAGGTCCTGACTGATGTCGTTGATCATCACGTTCATGTTGGAGCCGGCGAAGCTGCAGATGAACTGGGCGAGGGCGAGGGGAACGAGCACTCTGCGCAAGGCGTTGGAGTCCACCCGCGCAGACTCCAGCGACGGCGTCATGGGCGCTTCACGCGCCGCGGATGAGGCGCCGGACCAGTGCTCCTCCCCGGCGGGTGATGTGCCGGCGCCGGCGGAGGTGTTGTGTCGCTTGTGGACCGGAGCGGCCGGTTCCCTCGCCGGGGAGGTGCGCGATGACCAGTCCAGTGGCCGCGAGAGTCGCCACGGGTCTGGCCGCCCGCCAGGAGGTTCCGCTCGACGCCCACGCGCAGCCGCCGGAGGCCGGAGGCCGGCCCGACCCGGTGGAGGTGCTCGCCCGGCAGGACGGCACGCGGGTGCCCGAGCTCGTGCCGATCCGGTACGGCCGGATGCTGGCCTCGCCGTTCGCGTTCTTCCGCGGCGCGGCGTCGGTGATGGCCGGCGATCTCGCGACGACACCGTTCTCCGGCCTGACCTGCCAGCTCAGCGGGGACGCGCACGTGGGCAACTTCGGGGTCTTCGCCTCCCCGGAGCGGCAACTCGTGTTCGACCTCAACGACTTCGACGAGACGCTGCCCGGTCCGTGGGAGTGGGACGTCAAACGCCTCGCGGCCGGCATCGCCGTCGTCGGCCGCGAGAACGGGCTGGGGCGCAAGGCGAGGGCGACCGCCGTGCGCACCGCCGTCGGCCGGTACCGGGCGGCGATGAACCGCTTCGCCGGACAGGGTGACCTCGACGTGTGGTACGCCCACGCAGGTGTCGACGAGGTGGAGATCCTCCTCAAAGCACGTGCTGGCAAGGCCAAACAGCGCCGTTTCGCGCAGGAGCAGGCGAAGGCCCGTGCGCGCGACAGCCTGCAGGCCTACCGCAAGCTGACCTCCGTCGTCGACGGATGC
>NZ_JBEXPJ010000221.1:0-13160 GCF_040611995.1 Lentzea sp. NPDC006480 | reverse complement strand
GCGCGGGTCTGTCCGACCGGCAGATCGCGGTCCTGCGGTCCGAGCTGGCCGGTGAGGACGGCGTGCGCACGCTGCATCCCCGAGTACCGCAGGCTCCTCGCCACCCGGCTGACGTCGCAGTGGGGTGACGGACTCTTCCAGGCCGGACTCGCCGGCGCGGTTCTCTTCAACCCCGAGCGGCAGGCCGATCCCGCGGCCATCGCGGCCGGGTTCGCCGTGCTCCTGCTGCCGTACTCGGTCATCGGGCCGTTCGCGGGCGCGTTGCTCGACCGGTGGGACCGCAAGAAGGTCATCGTCGCGGCGAACATCTCACGCGCGGCGTTCGTCCTGTTCACCGCTCTCGCAGTCGGCGCGGGGCTCAGCGGTCTGCCGCTCTACATCTCCGCCCTCGTCGTCATGGGCATCGGCCGGTTCGTCGGTTCCGGACTGTCCGCGGCCCTGCCGCACGTCGTCGACGAGGACCACCTGGTCGAAGCGAACGCGCTGGCCACGACCGCCGGAGCGATCACTTCGGTCGTCGGTGCCGCCTGCGCGATCGGGTTCCGCACGCTGCTGGGAGCCGGTGACGGCGGTTCCGGGTGGACCACCAGCATCGCCGTGACCGGCATGCTGACCAGCGCGTTCATCGCCAGCAGGTTCAAGGCCGGCGTGCTCGGGCCGGACGAGGTCGACGAGCCGCCCAACGCGGTCAGGGCCGTCGCACGTGGCCTGCTGGACGGCGCGAAGGCCACCTGGCACACCCCGAGCGTCCGGGCCGGGCTGGCCGCACTGCTCGCGCATCGGGCCGCGTTCGGCATCAGCCTCATGGTCACGCTGCTGTTGATGCGCTACAGCCTGCAGGACGTCGGCATCCTCAAGGCGGGCATCGGCGGGCTCGGCGAAGTCGCCGTCGCGGGCGGCGCCGGCATCCTGCTCGCCGGCGTCCTCACCGACCGGATCGTCGACAGGTTCGGCGTGAAGACCACGATCTGCGGTGCCCTCCTGCTCGCGACCGCCGCCCAGATCGGGCTCGGGCTGCCGATGACTCTGCCGACCGTCCTCGCGGCCGGTTTCGTGATCATCTTCGCTGGTCAGATCGTCAAGCTGTGCGTGGACACCGCGGTGCAGCACGACATCGGTGACGAAGTGCGCGGCCGGGTCTTCTCCCTCTACGACACGCTCTTCAACGTCGCGATGGTCACCGCGGTGTCCATCACGGCGACGGTGGTCCCCCTGGACGGGCGTTCGCCCGGTCTCCTGATCACCGCCGCCGGCCTCTACCTGGTCGGGCTGACCGCCTACCTGGTCCTGCTACCGCGGAAACGGCAGGTGCAACATCCCGGCCTCGTGCGCGAAGACGACGGCGGCCACCCGATCGGGTAGATCCAGGCGCCGCAGGATGTCGGCCACCTCGGCGGCCACCTGCTGCTGCCCGATGCCGAGCACCCGCGCGATCTCGTGGTCGGCGTGACCACGCGCGAGACACCGCAGCACGGCCCGTTGGTCGTCGGTCAGCACTTCCAGGTCGCGTACGTCCGGACTTGCGGACAGTCCCCAAGTGAACATCTGCATCACCCCCATGAGCACTGCCCATGGTGCAGCCCCGCGCTGTCAGTTCGCTAACGCGGGGATGTCATCCGCTCACCATGCGTCACGCAGACGGCGGAGTGATGCCCTGTTCGCGCGCCCAGTCGAGCAGCGCTGCCTCGGCCTCGTCGCGGTCCAGCGGCCCCCGGTCGAGCCGCAGCTCCTTGAGGAACTTCCACGCCGCACCGACCTGCGGGCCCGGCGGCAGGCCGAGCATCTTCATGATCTCGTTGCCGTCGAGGTCAGGCCGCACGCGCGCGAGGTCTTCCTCGGCCGCGATGCGCGCGATGCGTTCCTCAAGAGAGTCGTAGGTCCGCTTCAGCAGGTTCGCCTTGCGCTTGTTGCGGGTCGTGCAGTCTGCGCGGACGAGCTTGTGCAGCCGCGTCAGCAGGTCGCCGGCGTCCGTCACGTACCGGCGCACGGCAGAGTCGGTCCACTCGCCGCTGCCGTAGCCGTGGAACCGGAGGTGCAGGTAGACGAGCTTCGCGACGTCCTCGGTGATCTCCTTCGAGTACCGCAACGCCCGCAAGCGCTTGCGGACCATCTTCGCGCCCACGACCTCGTGGTGGTGGAACGAGACACCGCCGCCTGGCTCGAACTTCCGGGTCGCCGGCTTGCCGATGTCGTGCAGCAGCGCCGCGATCCTCAGCACCAGATCGGGTGATTGATCAACATCTTCAAGATCAATTGCTTGTTCCAGCACAACCAGCGAGTGGTGGAAGACGTCCTTGTGCTGATGGTGTTCGTCGATTTCCAGCTTCATGGCCGTGAGCTCGGGCAACACGATGTCGGCCAGCCCGGTCTCCACCATGAGCTCGATGCCGCGGCGGGGGTGCGCCCCGCACAGGAGCTTCGAGAGCTCCACCTGCACTCGCTCCGGCGTGATGCGGGCGATCTCGCCTGCCATCGACCGCATCGCCTCGATCACCCGAGGCGCCGCGGTGAAGCCGAGCTGGGAGACGAACCGGGCCGCCCGCAGCATCCGCAACGGGTCGTCGCCGAACGACTCCTGCGGGGTCGCCGGCGTGTCCAGCACGCCTGCCCGCGCGGCGGCGAGGCCTCCGGTCGGGTCCACGAACTTGCGGGCCACGACGTCGAACGCCATGGCGTTGACCGTGAAGTCGCGGCGGACCAGATCGCCGTCGATCGTGTCGCCGAAGGTCACCTCCGGGTTGCGGGTGACGCCGTCGTAGGTGTCCGCGCGGAAGGTCGTGATCTCGATGATCTCGCCCTTCTTCGAGGCGCCGACCGTGCCGAACGCGATGCCGGTGTCCCACTGAGCGTCCGCCCAGCCGCTGAGCAGCTGTTGGATCTCCGCAGGACGCGCGTCGGTGGTGAAGTCGAAGTCGTTCGTCGGGCGCCCCAGCACGGCGTCGCGCACACTGCCGCCCACGAGGTAGAGGTGCTTGCCCTCGGCGGCGAACCGAGCGGCGAGCTCGGCGACGACTGGAGTGATGGTGGGCTCTTCCACCACCGCATTCTGCTGGAGCGATCGAGACACGAGAAACCAGCGTACTTAAGGTTCGTAAGTACGATCGGCCGTATGCCCCCGTCAGCCGCACGATCCGGAGGAGGTCCCAAGCCGGGCCGCCGGAGGAGGCGCAGGGGTCGCAGGCTCAAGACCGTCGACGAGACGTCGGCTGGTGGCCTGGTGCTCGACGGTGAGCAGCGGGCCGCGGTGATCGGCAGACTTGACCGGCGAGGCCGGTTGCTGTGGTCTTTGCCGAAGGGTCACATCGAGGCCGGCGAGACCGCGGAACAGACCGCGGTGCGCGAGGTCGCCGAGGAGACCGGTATTCATAGCAGGGTGCTGCGCCCGTTGGGGTCGATCGACTACTGGTTCGTCGCTGACGACCGCCGGGTGCACAAGACGGTTCACCACTTCCTCCTCGAAGCGCTGGGGGGAGAGCTTTCCGACGAAGACGTGGAGGTCACCGAGGTGGCGTGGGTGCCACTCGGCGAGCTGGACGAGCGACTCGCGTATGCCGATGAGCGCCGTCTGGTCCGCCGAGCAGCCGAACTGCTCGCCGACCGCTGCCGGGACGGGGCGGAGTCGGCGTGAGCGTGAGGAAGCTCTTCTGCACAGCCGCCGTCGCCGCGTTCCTGGTGACCGCCACACCGCTCGCGGGCGCCGTGGAGCAGTCCCAGCCGGACCAGACCGACGCGCTGCCGTTCCTGCCCGACGGTCCCCAGGTGTGGGCGACCAGAACCCTCGCCGCCCAGCCGGGCCAGCCTCAGCCGCAGTTCCTGCGGCTCGACATCGCCCAGCTCACCCCCCGGTTCGTCACGAGCGACTCGCCGGGCACGGTCAAGATCACCGGCAAGATCGTCAACGTGGGCGACCGCAAGGTGTCCGACATCGTGCTGCGCCTGGAGCGCGGCCAGTCGCTCGACACCGAGGACGAGCTGCGCAAGGCGTTGCGGGAGCCGGCCGCGGCCGAGTTCGTCCAGCCGAACTTCACCAAGGTCGCGGACGAGCTCGAAGCCGGCCAGCAGAAGGACTTCACGCTCGAGGTGCCGTTGCGCGGCACCGAGCGGACGTCGCTCGCGATCGACCAGCCCGGCATCTACCCGATCCTCGCCAACATCAACGGCCGGCCGGACTACGGCGGCCAGGCGCGGCTCGCGGCCCTCTCGACGCTGCTGCCGGTGCTGGGCGTGCCCGGCGGCGAAACCAAGGGCAAGCCGGGCGCACCGAGCAAGCTCACCGTCCTGTGGCCCATCGCGGACCGGCCGCGCCTGGTCAAGACCGGCGGCCAGGGGGAGTCCGAGCTGGTCGACGACGACCTCGCGGCGTCGCTCTCGGCCACCGGGCGGCTGTACGGCCTGCTGCAGGCCTACGAGCAGGCGATCCCGGCCATGAGCACCTCGATGTGCCTCGCGATCGACCCGGACCTGCTGCGCACCATCCAGGCGATGAGCACCGGCTACAAGATCCGCGGCGGCACCGAGGGCAAGGGCGAGGCCGAGGCGAAGCTGTGGCTCGACCGGCTCAAGCTCGCCGTCACGGGCCGTTGTGTCGTCGCGCTGCCGTACGCCGACGCCGACCTCGTGGCGTTGAACAGGGCGAAGCTCGTGAACATGCGGACGCTCGCGCTGAACGACGGCCCGAAGCTGATCCAGCAGATCCTGGGCGTGCAGCCGCTGCCGGACTTCGTGTGGCCGGAGGACGGCGTGCTGGACCAGTCGACGTTCGACGAGCTGGTCACGCCGCAGCCGGAGCAGAAGTACGAGGGCATGAAGTCGGTCCTGCTCGACCCGACCGGCCTGGCCGACGCACCGGGCACGGGTCCGGCCGGCATCGGGGGCAAGCACCCGGTGACCGCCGTGAAGATCGACTCGATGGTCTCGGACGCGCTGCAGGGCAGTGCCTCCAAGCCCCGCACGCTCTCCGGTGTCACGACGCCGATCGAGAGCCAGCCGGTGTCCGTGCAGAACGCGCTGTCCGTGCTGGTGTTCCGCGCCGGCTGGCAGGGCGACGGCCGCAACGTGCTGGTCACGCCCCCGCGCCGGTGGAACGCGCCGCTCTCGGAGATGACCGAGTTCCTCAGCGCCGCGCAGAAGCTGCTGGTCAGCGGCTACGCGACGCAGACCGGTCTCGAGGAGCTGACCTCGGCCGCACCGCCCGCGACGAACGCCAAGGTCTCCTACCCGCCCGAGGCCGGTGCACGCGAGATCTCCACCACGATCTCCGACTCGGTGACCAAGCAGAGCGCCGAGCTGGCCGGCCTGGTCGCGTCCATGCAGCAGGAGGACAAGGAGCACACCGCTCCCGCCGACCTGGCCGACCCGTTGTGGCTCGGTCTGCTGCGCGCGATGTCAGGTGCGTGGCGGCAGAACGAGGAGGGCGCGCGGTCCGCCGCGTACATCAGCCAGGGCGAGCTGAACTCGCTGACCGGCATGGTCGGTGTGACGCCGCCCGCGAGCCCGATCCTGCTCGGCTCCGGCGACAGTCCCATTCCCGTGACGATCACCAACAAGCTCGACGTCCGGGTGACCGTGCGGATCGTGTTGGCCGACACTCCCGGCATTCGCAAGCTCGACCTCGCTGACCAGGTGCTCCCCGCCCGCGGTGAGCGCGTCGTGCGGGTGCCGGTCGAGGTGCTGCGGTCCGGCCGGTTCCCGGTCAACGTCCGGCTGACCACTCCCGAGGGCGTCGCCCTGGGTGACACTGTCAAGCTGGAGGTGTCGTCGTCCGCCTACGGCACCATCACGGTGATCGTCACCGTGATCGCCGCGATCGCGCTCGTCCTGCTTTCCGGACGACGCATCTACAAGCGGGTCCGTGCTCGCAACGGCGAGAACGGCGGCGCACCGTCCATCGAAAACGTCACACCGGAGAAGTCGAGCGCGTGAGCGAGACAGCCACGACCACCGAGCCAGAGCAGCAGAAGCAAGCACCGTCGGTCGCGAAAGCCAGCGGCTCGATGGCGATCGCGACGATCGTCAGCCGCGTCACCGGCCTGTTGTCGAAGGTGCTGCTGGTCGCCGCACTCGGTGTCGGCACCCTGAACGACTCGTACCAGGCGGCTTCGACCCTGCCGACGATGATCAACGAGCTGCTGCTCGGCGGCATCCTGACCAGCGTGGCGATCCCGCTCCTGGTCCGCGCCGAGAAGGAGGACGGGGACGGCGGCGAGTCGTACGCCCAGTGGTTGATCAGCATGGGCACCGCGATCCTCGCTGTCGGCACGGTCGTCGCGGTGGCCTGTGCGCCGCTGCTCACCGCCCTGTTCATCGCCGACTCGCCGAAGGCGAACCCGGCGCTGGTCACCGCGTTCGCCTACCTGGTGCTGCCGGGCATCGTGTTCTACGGCCTGACCGCACTGCTCGGCGCGGTGCTGAACGCTCGCCACGTGTTCGGCCTGCCCACCTGGGCACCGGTGCTGAACAACGTGGTCGTGATCGTGGTGCTGGGCGTCTACTGGATGCTGCCGGGCGAGATCTCGCTCAACCCGGTGCACATGACCGACGTTCACGTGCTGGTGCTCGGCGTCGGTACCGCCCTCGGTGTCGCGGTGCAGGCCCTGGTGTTGTTCCCGGCGCTGCGCAGGACCGGCTTCCGGTTCAAGTGGAGGTTCGGCTGGGACGCCCGGCTGTCCGAGTTCGGCAGCCTCGCGTTCTGGGTGCTGCTCTACGTCGGCCTCGGTTTCGCCAGCATGACCGTGCTCACCAATGTGGCGACGCACGGCGACGGCGCGCTGGCGGCGTTCAACTTCCAGTGGCTGATCGCGCAGGTTCCGTACGGCGTGCTGGGTGTCTCGCTGCTCACGGCGTTGATGCCGAAGATGAGCCGGGCCGCGGCGCACGACGACAAGGACGAGATCGTCCGCGACCTGCTGTTCGGCAACCGCATGTCGTCGATCCTGCTCATGCCGTTCAGCGTGCTGATGACCGTCTGCGGTGTATCGATCGGCATCGCCGCGTTCGGGTTCGGCAAGTCGGGCGTCTCCGGCGGCACGGCGATCGGCCTGGCGCTCGCGCTGTCGGCGTTCGGGCTGGTGCCTTACGCGATCACGTTGCTGCAGCTGCGTGTGTTCTACGCGATGAAGGACGCCCGCACGCCGACGTTGATCCAGGCGCTGATCGTGGCGGTCCGGATCGGGTTGCTGTACTTCTTCCTCGCCGTGTCCGAACCCGAGCAGCTCGCGGTCGGCGTGTCGCTCGCGATGTCGCTCAGCTTCGTGTTCGGCGCGATCGTCGGCCAGGTGTGGCTCCGGGTCCGCCTGGGCCGCCTGCGCACCGGCTTCACCATCTGGACGGTCTGTCTCACGGTGGTGGCGTCGGCGCTGGCGTTCGCGGTGGCCAAGGGCGCCAACATGCTGCTGCAGAACGTGATCGGGTTCGCGAACCCGGTTGTAGCCGCCTGGTTCGAGGTCATTCTGGTGACGTTGATCGGTTTGCCGCTCGCGTTCGGCCTTTTGGCGGCGTTCCGGGTACCCGAGATGAAGCCGGCCATCGACAAGATCAACCGTTTGGTGCGGCGGCGGTGACGCCGGGTCGTGAACGTCGTCCCGTACCCTCGTGCCTGTGAGTAGCGGAGTCAGCGCCGCCCTGGTGCCCGGTGGCGTCATCGGCAACGGCCGGTACCGGCTGCTCGCGAAGTCCGGCGCCGACGACAGGTCCCGTGCGGAACTGTGGCGCGCCAGGGACGGTCAGCTCAACCGGGACGTCGCGCTGACGGTGCTGCTCGGCGATCTGGCGGACAACGACGCGGCTGCCCGAGCCCGCCGGACGGTCGAACGGGCGATGCACGCGGCCTCGTTCACGCACCCCGGTGTCTCCAGGGTCATCGACGTGCTGACGCCCGGCACCGGAATCCGGCCGGACGAGGGCATCCTCGGCATGGTCATCGCCGAGTGGACCCAGGGCACGGACCTGATGGACCTGATCGCGGAGGGCCCGCTGCCCGCGGGCGCCGCGACCCGCCTGCTCGAACCGCTGGGCGCCGCCATCGAGGGCGCGCACCACGCCGGGCTCGTGCTGGGCGCCGACCACCCGCAGCGCATCCGGGTCACCTCGGACGGCCGCCTGCGCCTCGCGTTCCCCGGACCTCGGCCGGACGCGATCGCGCGCGACGACGTCAAGGGCCTGGGCGCGATCCTGTACCTGCTGCTCACCGGCCGGTGGGCGCTGCCGGGCGGACCCAGCAGCGTGCCGGTCGCGCCGACCGGGCCGGACGGCTCCGTGGTGGCGCCGAACGCGTTGCACCCGTACCTGCCGCACGAGCTGTCGTCCGTCGCGGTGCGTTCACTCGAAGACACGTCGGTCGGCGGCATCCGCACGTCCGCGGCGATCCTGCAGGTCCTCGACCAGATCGCGGCCGAGGAAGCGGAGACCGCGCTCATCGCGCCCGTGTCGTCCCGCTCCCGTGACGATGACGACGACGCCGTGGTGTGGACGACGCAGCGGCCGAGGCAGGACAAGCAGCAGAAGAAGAAGCTGTGGATCAGCGTCGGCGTGCTCGCGCTGGCCACGCTGACCGTGATCGTGTGGCTGAGCGTGCAGATCGTCGGGTTCTTCAGCGACGAGCCCTCGCGCGGCGGCGGACCGACCGTGGTGATCAACCAGCCTGGTTCGAACGGGCAGAGCGCACCCGCGGCCCCGCCCGCCGGACCTGTGCAGCCGGGCCGGATCGGCGTCTACGACGTGACGAACCAGCCGGACAACGCGAACCAGGCGAGCCGCGCGGTCGACAACAACGCGAGCACGTTCTGGCGCACCGACAACTACTTCCAGCCGTTCCCGACCCTGAAGCCGGGCATCGGCCTGATGGCCTCGTTCGCGGAGCCGGTGCGGTTGGCGTCGATCACGATCACCTCGCCCAGCAAGGGCACGCACGTCGAGATCAGGGTGGCGTCCGCGCTGGACTCGCCGCTCGAGGAGACCAAGAAGATCGGCGTCGCGGACCTGTCCGACGGGCAGACGCAGATCCAGCTGAACGAGCACGACCCGACCGGTCACGTGCTGATCTGGATCACGCAGCTGACGAACTCCGGCGGCGGCAAGAACCAGTCCGAAATCCGCGAGATCCTCTACACCCGCGCTCAGTGACCACACGCGGGGAGCTTTCGTTCGGCAGAACCACACGCGGGGTCCCCGCGTACTCCAGGAGAGTACGAAAGCTCCCCGCGTACTGAGCGTGGTCCCGACCGGATGATCTGTGATCAGCCTCGCTAAAGTGCGTGCCGTGACCGCCGCAGCCAGCTCGGACGCCGATCTCATCTCGGCCCACGCCGCAGGTGACCCCTACGCGTTCTCGGAGCTGGTGAAGCGCCACCGCGACCGGATGTGGGCCGTGGCGTTGCGCACGCTGCGCGACCCCGAGGAGGCCGCGGACGCGCTGCAGGAGGCGTTCATCTCGGCCTTCCGCGCCGCCTCGTCGTTCCGCGCGGAGTCACAGGTCACCACCTGGCTTCACCGGATCGTGGTGAACGCGTGCCTCGACCGGATGAGACGGCGACAAACAAGACCGACAGTGCCGCTGCCCGAGGCCGGTCCCGGCGAGCCCGTCGCGCCCCGTGACGCGATGAGCGACCGCGAGACCAGCCTCATGGTGCAGGCGGCGCTGATGGAGCTGCCGGAGGAGCAGCGGGCGCCCATCGTGCTCGTGGACGTCGAGGGGTACTCAGTCGCCGAAACGGCGCAGCTCCTGGGCATCGCGGAAGGCACGGTCAAGAGCAGGTGTGCGCGGGGTCGCGCCAAGCTCGCCAAAGTTCTCGGGCACCTCAGGAACCGAATCGCAGATGCGAACGTCCCAGCTGACGGTGTGAATGTGCAAGAGCAACGTCAGTGGGAGGGCCGATGACCGGCATGGAGCGCGTGCCGATGGGTCCGCCGTGGTCGGTAGACCTCATCGCGGATCTGCACGCGGGCGTGCTGCCCCCTGAGGTCGCCGCACAGCTGCGTCCACGGGTCGAGGCGGACCCCGACGCCAGGGAGATCCTGCAGGCGCTGGACGCCACGCTGGAAGACCTGCACGCGTTGCCGTCGATCCCGATGCCCGACCACGTGGCGGCACGGATCGACGCGGCGCTCGCGGCCGAGGCCCGACCGGCCGCACCGGTCGTGTCGCTGGACGAGGCCCGCAAGCGCCGCAACCGCAGGCTCGGCCTGGGCGGTGCGGGCGTGCTGGTCGCGGCCGCCGCGGCGTTCGGCATCGTGCTGGCCGTGTCCCCTGGCGGGCAGGGGCCCTCGAACGAGGCCAAGCCCGCGCCGACGACCTCGTCCCAGAACGCCACCCCACCGCTCGCGTTGAAGAGCGACCAGCTCGGCTCCGCGGTCGGTGACGTGCTCAAAGCCCAGAACTTCGGCCCTCTGGAGACCCCGGACCGCCTGGCCGGCTGTCTCAAGGGCGGCGGCATCACCAGCTCCGGCAACCCGCTCGGCATCAGCCCGATCACGCTCGACGGCAAGGACGCGGTGATGGCGATCCTGCCCGCTGGTCTCGGCCAGTACCGGCTGGTCGTGCTGGACCCGAAGACCTGCGGACCGGACAAGCCCGAAGGTGTGCTGGCGAACACCACGATCGGCGCCAAGTAGCCCCTCGCGAGGTAGTCACCGACGTCACGGAATTAGCTGCACCTACGATCCGTTGAGCCAGTCAGACGACGAGATCGAGGAGTTGCTGGGGCCGTGAGCGTGCGCAACGTGATCATCATCGGATCGGGGCCTGCGGGCTACACCGCGGCGGTCTACGCCGCCCGCGCGCAGCTCGAGCCCCTGGTCTTCGAGGGTTCGCAGTACGGCGGCGCCCTGATGACGACGACCGAGGTCGAGAACTACCCCGGCTTCCGCGACGGCATCATGGGCCCCGAGCTCATGGAGCAGATGCGCGAGCAGGCGCAGCGCTTCGGTGCCGAGCTGCGGGCCGAGGACGTCGAGTCGGTCGAGCTGACCGGTGAGATCAAGAAGGTCGTCGCGAACGGCGTCGAGTACCAGGCGAAGGCCGTCATCCTCGCGATGGGTGCCGCCGCTCGTTACCTGAACATCCCCGGTGAGCAGGAGCTGCTCGGCCGCGGTGTGTCGGCCTGTGCGACCTGCGACGGCTTCTTCTTCCGCGACCACGACATCGCGGTCGTCGGTGGCGGTGACACGGCGATGGAGGAGGCGACGTTCCTCACCCGTTTCGCCAAGTCGGTCACGGTCATCCACCGTCGCGAGGAGTTCCGCGCCTCGAAGGTCATGCTCGAACGCGCCCGCGCCAACGAGAAGATCAAGTGGCAGCTGAACACGCAGGTCACCGACGTGCTCGGTGACGGCACCGTGTCCTCGATCAAGGTCAAGGACACCCAGACCGGCGCCGAGTCCGAGCTGCCCGTCACCGGGTTCTTCCTGGCGATCGGCCACGACCCGCGTTCGGCGCTGGTCAAGGGCCAGGTCGACCTCGACGAGGAGGGTTACGTCCTGACGAAGGACAAGTCCTCCTACACGAACCTGGACGGCGTGTTCGCGGCCGGCGACCTCGTCGACCACGAGTACCGCCAGGCCATCACGGCCGCCGGCTCCGGTTGCAGCGCCGCGATCGACGCGGAACGGTGGCTCGCCGAGCACGGCGAAGCGCACGCCGAGATCGCCGCTGAGGCAGTCGGCGGCGGCTACGGCAAGAGCATCTGAAATTTCTTCACGTTTTAAGGGAGAGAACATGGCAGGCGCCACCGTCACGGTGACCGACAAGTCGTTCGCGGACGACGTGCTGACCAGCGAGAAGCCCGTTCTGGTCGACTTCTGGGCGACCTGGTGCGGCCCGTGCAAGATGGTTGCGCCGGTGCTGGAGGAGATCGCCGCCGAGCACGGCGAGAAGATCACCATCGCCAAGGTCGACATCGACGCGAACCCGGCGATCGCCCGGGACTACCAGATCATGTCCGTGCCGACGCTGATCCTGTTCCAGGGCGGCCGTCCGGTGAAGCAGATCGTCGGCGCGAAGCCCAAGGCCGCGCTGCTGAACGACCTGCAGGACGTTCTCGCGTGACCTGAAAAGTTGTATGGGCTGAGAAGTCCAGTGCAACGCGCAACATGACCCGCCCGTCTATCGATAAGACGGGCGGGTCACGTTCGTTTCGCGCCGGGACGTGATCTCGGAACGACTGTGAGTAGCCCTGCATCGATCACTCTGCGGAGCAGGGCACAATGAGGACTTCCCAACTGACGCGCCGACCAAGTTCGGCGCCCTAGTCGAGCGAGGGTGCATGCAGCTGCTCCGCCGCGGGGACGTCGGAAGTGATGTTGCCGAGATCCGGTCGACCCTGACCAGGCTCGGAGTGCTTCCGCCGACCGACCCCCAGGCGCCGCCGGTGTTCGACCAGCAGGTCGAGCACGCCGTGCGCGCGTTTCAACAGCAGCGGGGGCTGATCATCGACGGCATCGTCGGCCCGGCGACCTACCGCGCACTGCGCGACGCGACGTTCTCCCTCGGCGACCGCCCGCTCGCGTACCTGATGTCGCAGCCGACGACCGGCGACGACGTGCTGATGCTGCAGGAACGCCTGCTGGAGCTGGGCTACGACGCGGGCCGCGCGAACGGCGTGTTCGGCCAGCAGACCGAGCAGGCGCTGAAGAACTTCCAGCGCGACTACGGCCTGATCGTGGACGGCATGTGCGGTCCCGACACCGTGCGCGCGTTGCGCCAGCTGCAGCCGAAGGTCCGCGGTGGCCGGCCGGTGCTGCTGCGCGAGCAGGAACGGGTCCGCAACGCGGGGTCGCGCCTGTCGGGCAAGCGGATCGTCATCGACCCCGGCCACGGCGGGCAGGACCGCGGCGTGGTCGTCGACGGCGTGTCCGAGGCCGACCTGATGCTGGACCTGGCCAGGCGGCTGGAAGGCAAGATGGCCGCCACCGGCATGGAGGCGCTGCTCACGCGTGGTCCGGCGAACTGCCCGGACGAGGCGGAGCGCGCCCGGTTCGCGAACGAGGCAGGCGCCGACCTGATCCTGTCGCTGCACACCGACGGCAACTCCTCGCCGAACGCGCAGGGCGTGGCCACGTTCCACTACGGCACCGGCAAGGACAAGATCAGCGGTGGTGGCGACTCGGACGTGATCTACGGTCAGGGCGACGAGGACACCATCACCGGTGACGGTTCGGACGACTAC
>NZ_JBEXPJ010000220.1:0-13279 GCF_040611995.1 Lentzea sp. NPDC006480 | reverse complement strand
GAGCCCGGCGTGCGGCCGTGCCTCCTTGAGGACGACCTCCTTGCCGTCGCTCTTGCGGGTGGCCTTTCGGCAACGGGTCAGACGGTGGCGGTGGCGCGAGCCGCCAGGCCCTCGACGACCACGGCCAGCTTCTCGGTGACCTCGGGGTCGTCGACGGGGTGGAGGTCGGCGAACCGGACCACGGAGCTCGGGATCGAAAGCGTCAGGTCCTCGGCGACCACCGCGCCGGCGATCTTGGCGGCCTTGCGGGCCTCGTCCTGCGCCCACACACCGCCGTACTGGCCGAACGCGGTGCCGACGACGGCGACGGGCTTGCCGGACAGAGCACCCGCGCCGTAGGGACGCGACAGCCAGTCGATGGCGTTCTTCAGCACGGCGGGAATCGTGCCGTTGTACTCGGGCGAGACGAGCAGCACGGCGTCGGCTTCACCGGCGGCCTCGCGCAGCTTGGTCGCGGCGGCGGGAACGCTGCCCTCGGCGTCGAGGTCCTCGTTGTAGAACGGCACCGCGTCCAGGCCGTCGTACAGGCCGACCTCGACGTGCTCGGGCGCGATCTGCACCGCGGCCTCGGCGAGCCGGCGGTTGTGCGATCCGGCGCGGAGGCTGCCGACGAGGGTGAGGATGCGGACGGCCATGACGTACTCCCAGGGGTGAGGCTGTGTCGGGCGAACGTCGAACTAAACGGGACGCGTCCCGTTTATCTTCCCGGCTAGGCTGTCGAGGTGATCGACGGCACACTGCCCTGGGCCGGGGCGGAGACACAGCTGCGTGCGGACGCGGTGCGCAACCGCGCCCGTCTGCTGGAGGCCGCGGCGCGGCTCGCGGCCGACCACGGCGCGGCGGCCATCACGATGGAGTCCGTCGCCGCGGCGGCCGGGGTCGGCAAGGGCACGGTGTCGCGCCGCTTCGGCGATCGCAACGGACTGCTCCAGGCCCTGCTCGACCACGCGGAGCAGCAGTTCCAGGAGGCGTTCATCAGCGGCCCGCCACCGCTCGGCCCCGGTGCCACCGCGGGCGCCCGGCTGCGGGCGTTCGGAGTGGCTCTGCTGCGCCACGAACAGGCCCACCACGACATCTACCTGGCCGCGGAACCCCCGCCCGGTCGCCGGTTCACGGTGCCGGCGCGGCTGGTGCGCCACACCCACGTCGCGGCCCTGGTGCGCGCGGCCCTCCCGGACGCCGACGCCGCCCTGCTCGCGCACACCCTGCTGTCCTCAGTGGACATCGTGCTGGTCGACCATCTCGTGCGCAGGCAAGGCATGTCGCTGGCACGGGTCGAAGCCGGCTGGCACGAGCTGGTCGACCGGCTGCTCGTGGGCTAGCGGTCCAGGCGGCCGGGCTCGCCCGCGTCGCTGCGCCGCACCAGCCAGGCCTCGGTGATGTGGGTGAACATCGCCTCGGAGGCACCGGCCGGGTCGTGCGCCGCGATGCGTTCGCAGATGCGGCGGTGGCCCTGGTTCGAGGCCGCGCACAACCTGCGGTCGGTCCGGCCCGTGTAGCGGGCCGTGTGGTAGACCTGGCTTTCGAGCGCCCGCACCACGCCTCTCGCGATCCGGTTGCCGGACGCCCGCATGATCAGGTCGTGGAACGCCCGGTCGTGCCGGCGATACGCGATGGGGTCGCCCACCACCTGGTCCATGAGATCGACGAGCGCGCGCAGCCCCTCGACGGTCTCCTGGTCCGCGACCCTGGCGGCGACCAGGGCCATGTCCGACTCCAGCAGCCGCCGGGTGACCACGAGGTCGTCCAGCACGCCGAGCGTGTCGTCCTCGGCGACGACCGCACCCAGGACGAGCTCGTCGAGCATGTTCCACATCGACGGCGGGGTGACCATCGTCCCCGCGCCCTGACGAACATGGACCAGACCCTTCTCCTGCAAGACCTTCACGGCCTCGCGGATGACGGTCCTGCTCACCGAGAACGACTGGCACAGCGCGGGTTCGGGCGGCAGCGACGTGCCGGAGGGGTGCTCGCCGCGCACGATCCGTCCCACGAGCTCGGTGGTGATCGCGATGGCCAGGTTCGCCGGGCGGCGCGCCCACTCAGGGGCGGCGAGTGCGCTCGGCTGCTGGCCTGATGCCGTCATCGTTCCTCCGGTTGCGCCGCCGTCGCCGATGCGATGGAGCGTGCCGATCACTGTAGCGAGGATGGCCGATTGACGTAATACGTCATACGAATTACGTTCACCACACTTCGTCGGGCCCCTCGACGCCCGGCCCATCTCGGGAAGTGAGCAGCAATGAAGCAGCGCACACTGTGGTCCGCAGCCCTGGTGGTGGGGCTGACGCTGACAGCGGGTTGCGGGAGCGCCTCCGGACCGGGTTCGTCCTCCGGGTCGGGCGACGAACTCGTTGTCTGGGACTGGAAGTCGGGCGACCCGAAAGCGGCCGGGTACGTGGAGAAGGCCAAGGCCGACTTCGCGAAGAAGCATCCCGGCGTGCACGTCGAGTTCGTGGCGCAGCCGTTCGACCAGTACTACACACTGCTCGGCGCGGCCATCCAGTCCGGCAAGGGGCCGGACGTCATCCTGTTCAACGGCGGCGGCCAGATCCGCGACCGCTCAGACGCGCTCGCCCCGCTCGACTCCTACGTGGCCGAGGACAGGCAGCGGCTGGCCGGGTGGGACGCGTTCACCAAGGCGGGCAAGGTCTACGCGGAGCCGGTGACGTTGCAGGGCCACCCGATCTACTACAACAAGGACCTCTACTCCAAGGCCGGCCTCAACCCCGACGCTCCCGCCAGGACGCTGGACGGGTTCATCCGCGACTGCGGTGTCATCACCCAGAAGACCGGCGCGAAGTGCTTCGCGCTGGGCAACAAGGAGGGCATCGGCATCCAGTTCTGGTTGTCCGCCCTGGGTTCCGCGGTGCTGACCCCGCAGGAATACGACGACTGGATCGCCGGGAAGCGCAACTGGTCCTCGCCGGACGTCAAGAAGATCTTCGAGCTGTGGCAGCAGGCCGGTGCCTCCGGGCTGAACACCGACGGCGCCAACTCCACCGCGATGTTCAACGACGCGTTCGCCTCCTTCAACTCCGGCAAGGCGGCCAACGTCATCGGCCTGATGTCGGATGTCGGGCACTGGAAGGACTTCGGCGAGTTCCTCACGCCGGAGAAGGTCGGCGTCACGGTGGCGCCCGTGGTCAACCCGGCGGCCAAGCCGAGCCTGCCCTTCGACGGCGGCATCGGTTACGCCGTCGCGAAGTGGACCAAGGATCCGAAGCTCGCCGCGGACCTGGTGCGGTCGCTGACGTCGACCGACGCGCTCAAGGCGTTCTACCTCGACGGTGGCGCGATCGCGTCCGACACCACGATCGACACCTCCGCGGGCGGTCCGGCGGTCAAGACGATCGTCGCGGAGGTGAAGAGCGGCAAGCCCGCCCTGCACGTCGCTCTGGGCTCCAAGACGATCGACCTCATGGGACGTCTCTCCCAGCAGTTGCTCAGCGGTTCGATCACGGTGGACGAGGTGCTGCAGCAGCTGGCCGCCTCCGACAAGACCGGCTGAGCCGGCGTGGCCGGATCACGGGCCGAGCGGCTGGCGCCCCTGGTGTTGCTGGCGCCGGCCGTCCTGATCATCGCAGGGCTGCGGTTGTGGCCGCTGGTGCTCGGGATCAACTTCTCCTTCACCGGCGACAGCGACCGCGACGGCGTGCCGGTCGGGTTCGACAACTACCTGACCCTGCTGGGAGATCCGCTCTTCCGCACCGCGTTGCGCAACGTGGGCCTGCTCGTGCTGCTGCTGCCGGTGGCGGTGGCGATCCCCGGGCTGCTCGCGACCTTCATCCACCTGAAGGTGCCGGGGCATCGCCTGTACCGCGGTGTCTACTTCTTCCCCGCCGTGCTCTCCCCCGTGATCGTCGGCGCGATCTTCACCCTGCTGCTGGCCTTCGACGGTCCGCTCAACACGCTGCTCGGCGGTCTGGGCATCGGGCCGGTGGACTGGCTCGGCGATCCGGACGTGGCGATCTTCGCGGTCGTCGGGGTGCACGTGTGGGCGACGTTCGGCATGGCGCTGGTCGTCTTCCTGGCCGGGTTCGCCACCCTCGACTCCTCGCTGCTGGACGCGTCCAGAGTGGACGGTGCGGCGCTGCCGCAGACGATCTGGCACGTCGTGATCCCGAGCCTGTCGCGCACCATCCAGTTCGTCTTCGTCACCACGATGATCGGCATGCTGACGTCGATGTTCGGCCTGGTGTACGTGATGACGAGCGGCGGGCCGGAGGGGTCGACGTACCTGCCCGAGTACTACGTCTGGATCCAGCAGGGACAGCTGAGCCGGCCCGCGCTCGCCTCCGCGGCGTCGACCGCGTTGTTCCTGATCATGCTCGTGGTGGGACTGGCCCAGATCGGCATCCTGCGACGTGCCGGCAAGGAGGACTGATGCCCAGGCTGAGCAGATGGGTCGTCACGATACCGATGGCCGCGCTCGCGCTGGCCACGATCTACCCCCTGGTGTTCACCACCAACGTCGCCATGAAGACCCGCCGCGAGTACGTGCTCGGCCGGTTCGCCCTGGCCGATTCCGTGAGCTGGGACAACATCGTCAAGGCGTGGACGAGCGTCGGGATGTCCCGGTACTTCCTCAACTCGGTGGTCGTCGTGGCGTGCTCGGTCGCGCTGCTGCTGGTGTTCGGGTCGATGGCGGGGTTCGCGCTCGCCCGGCTGAAGTTCCGCGGTTCGTCCGCGCTCTTCCTCGGTGTGCTCGCCGCGTTGTTCGTCCCGTTCCAGGTGATCATGGTGCCGCTGGCGCGGATCATGGCGGACACCGGGCTCGTCGACACCTACCCGGGACTGGTGCTCGCGTACGTGGCGCAGTTCCTGCCGTTCACGATCTTCCTGCTGACGAGCTACTACTCGACCGTGCCGCCCGACATCGTCGACGCCGCGCGCATCGACGGGAACACGGTGTACGGCGTCTATTGGCGGATCATGCTGCCGATCGGTGCCCCGGCGCTGCTGTCGGTCGGCGTGCTCAACGCGTTGTTCTGCTGGAACGACGTGCTCATCGCGTTGCTGATGATGCCGTCCGCGGAACACCGCACGCTGATGGTCGGCGTCACGTCGTTGCGCGGCCAGTACTCCGACGACATCCCCACGTTCGCCTCCGGTGTGCTGATCGCCGCTGTACCGGTGCTGGTCGTCTACCTGTTCCTGCAACGCCAGATCGCCGACGGTGTCACCGCCGGGTCCACGAAGGGCTGACATGCGCATCACCGGATACCGGACCATCACGACGGTGCAGAACTGGGGCCGCCCTGTCGGGGACGCCAACGGCGTGTACGCGGACGGCCTCGTCCGGGTGCCGATCGTCGTCGTCGAGACCGACGAAGGCATCACCGGCGTCGGACTCGGCCCCTGTGTGGAGATCGAGAACGTCTTCGCCGCCATCGAGGGCGAGGACCCGCGGTCGGTCACCGCCCTCTACGACAGGATGCTGCGCCGGATGTTCAAGGCGGGCCACGCCGGCGCGGTGTTCGGGACCATCGGCGCCCTCGACACCGCGCTGTGGGACATCAAGGCCCAGGCGGCGGGAGAACCGCTGTGGCGGCTGCTCGGCGGACGCGACCGCCGCGTACCCGCGTACGCCTCGGGACTGGACATCGCGTTGGACGACACCGAGTTCGTCGCCGTGTACCAGGCCTACGCCGACGCCGGGCTGCGCGCGGCGAAGATCAAGGGCGGCCTCGACGTCGAGCACGACGGCTACCGGCTCGGCCTGGTCCGCGACGTCCTCGCCCCGGCCTGCCGGGGAACGCGGCCGAGCCTGATGCTCGACGTGAACGAGACCTGGACGCGCAAGCAGGCGGTCCGGTACGTGAGCGAGCTCGAACGCACCCTCGACCTGACGTGGATCGAGGAACCGGTGCGGCGCTGGGACGTCGAAGGGCACGCGGCGGTCGGGCGCGGTATCCGCGCCTCGGTCGCCACCGGGGAGAACCTCACCGGGCTCGAACAGCACCGGGCGCTCATCGCGGCCGGAGCGGTCGACATCGTGCAGACGGCCGCGGTCTGGGGCATCACCCACTTCCTGCGGGTCGCAGCTCTCGCGCACGCGCACGACCTGCCCGTCAGTCCCATCGGCACGACGCCGGCCGGTCTGCTGCACGCCGCCACGTCGGTGCCCAACCACCTCGTGAGCGAACTGCAGGACCTCCAGCCGCCCGTGGGCGTCTCGGTGGACCTGCACGTCGAGGACGGCACCTACGTTCTCGGCGACAGCCCCGGCCTGGGCGTGCGCGTGGACGAGGACGCGATCGCCCGGTCGAGCCACCTGCTGCCCGATCCGCTGGCCGGTGGTTCGCACATCCGGCCCGAACGCGCGGGACATCGCCTGCACGCGGTAAGTGCGAACGCCGAAAGCGCTGTGCTCAACGCCTGAGAGAGAAGCCCATGAACCGCACCCAGCGCTACGGCATGATGATCCGGCTCCGCCCGGAACACCGCGAGGAGTACCTGCGGCTGCACTCCGCCGTCTGGCCCGCTGTCGAGCAGACGATGCTCGACGCCAACATCCGCAACTTCACCATCTTCCTGCACGGCGATCTGCTTTTCGGCTACTACGAGTACATCGGTGACGACGACGAGGCGGACCAGGCCCGCATCGCCGCCGACCCGGAGACCCAGCGCTGGTGGACGTTGACCGACCCGTGCCAGGAGTCGCCGGCGCCGCCCGGTTCCGGCCACTGGTGGGTTCCCATGCGGGAGGTCTGGCACCTGGACGACCCCGCTTCCTCCTGAGCTGACCCGAAAACACCGCCAGTACCCGCATTCGCGGGGCGATCGACGCTGCCGTTCGCGGCGGTAGTCCGCCAGGGTGCGCAACGGCTCAGGACCGGCGCGCACCCCGGCCGCCTGGTCGACCAGGGTGACCGCGCACCCCGGACACCCACTCGGCCGCCCGCTGTCGAGCGGAACGGTCCAGGGCGAACAGCTCGAAGGCCGATGGCGCCAAGGTGATTCCAATGGCCCGCCAACGGGGTCGCGAACCAGCAGTGGCAGCTCGTCTGGAGCCTGACCACGCCCACTGGTCGAACGGAACAGTCGAACGAACCGGTTCGACTCACACGACCCTTGCCGTGAGAAGCGCACTGCGCGTACGTTCATTTCTCGATCGAACCGGTTCGACTCTCGTCTCCCCTGACCTGTTTCGGAGTCCTCATGGTTCAGCGACGAACCAGCACTGCCCTCCTGGCCGTACTGGCATCCGCCTTCGCGTTCGCGGGAGCGGCCCCGGCCCACGCCGCGAACGAGTCCATCAGCGTCAACTTCTCCGTCACGAACGGCACTCCCACCTACCGCGCCTCCGGCTGGATCTACGGCATGACGGAGAACGGCACAGGTCCCGCCGACCACTTCTACCGCGACGTCAAGTTCCGGTACATGCGGGCCGGTGGCGCCCAGCTCGACAGTCCCGGCGGCTGGGTCTCCGGCAAGTACGACCGGCGGTGGAACTCGACTCGCGCGCAGCTGCTGCGCACCCGTTCGCTGGGCGGCGAGTTCGTCCTGCTGGCCCACGACCTGTGGGGCGCCGACGGGTATCCGATCTCGCGTTTCCCCGGTGACAACGGCAACTGGACCGACTACGACAACTTCCTCAACCGGCTGATCGACGACGTGCGGGCGACCGGTGCGCCAGTGCAGTGGGACCTCTGGAACGAACCCAACATCACGACCTTCTGGAACCGGCCGCAGTCCCAGTACTTCGAGCTGTGGCGGCGCACCTACCAGCGCGTCCGGGCGGCGTTCCCCACGCACCTGATCGTCGGGCCGAGCCTCGCGGGCGTGCCGTCCACCGGCGGCTGGTGGACCCAGTACCTGGACTTCGTGCGCGCCAACAACGTCGTGCCCGACATCATCAGCTGGCACTCACTGCCGGGCGACCCGGTGTCCAATGTGGCCACCGCGAACCAGACGCTCGACTCGCGCGGCATCCCGCACCCGCGGCCGTACCAGATCAACGAGTACGGCGCCGGCAACGAGCAGAACCCCGGCGACGGCTCGTGGTACATCGCGCGACTCGAACGAGCCGGCGCGGACGGCCTGCGCGCCAACTGGGCCAGCTCCGGCAACCTGCACAACGATCTCGGCAACCTCCTCGTCCGCAACTCGGCCGGCCAGCACCAGTCCAAGGGCGAGTGGTGGGTCTACCGCTTCTACGCCTCGCAGACGGGCGCGATCGTCGCCACGACACCGAGCCAGTCGTACGACTCGTTCGCCACGAAGGCGAACGGCGTGGCGAAGATCCTCGTCGGCGGCGGCAGCACCACCGGCAACGTCGCGGTCGCCCTGCAGCGCCTGGACACCACGACCGGCATCGTGCAGAACAACCAGGTGCGCGTGCTCGTCCAGCGCATCCCGTACAACAACGGCGGCGCGGTCCAGGGACCCGTCACCGTGCAGAGCACGGTGATGTCGTTGAGCGGCAACGGCATCACGGTCAACCTGCCGCACAACAACGCCGACGAGACGTTCACCGTCACGCTGCTCCCGCCGGGCAGCAGCGGTTTCCAGACCGTCGCGGCCGCCCAGCACTCCCAGCAGTGCCTGGACAACACGAACCTGAGCGCCGCCGACGGCAACCCGCAGCAGCAGTTCTACTGCGAGGGCGGCGACCAGCAGCTGTGGAACTTCACCCCGGTGACCGGCACGGCCGACACCTACACCGTCGTGAACCAGCAGTCGGGCAAGTGTCTCGACGTGAGCGGCTCCTCGACCGCTGACGGTGCCGCCGTCACGCAGAACACCTGTTCTCCCGGTTCGGCGAGCCAGCAGTACACGCTGCGGAAGGTCACCTACAGCGGCAACGATCCCCACGACTACCAGCTCGTCGCGCGGCACAGCGGCAAGTGCGTCGACGTCAACGGAGTCTCCACCGCCGCAGGTGCCCGGATCATCCAGTGGGCCTGCAAGCCTTCCGGCCAGACCGGCGACCTCAACCAGACCTGGCGACTGTGGAGCAGCTCATGACCGCGAAACTCTCGGCTGCGGCGGCGTTGTGCTTGCTGATGGCAACGGCCGTGACACCGGCGTCGGCGGCGGGCACCGGGCCGTGCGACATCTACGCTTCCGGCGGCACACCCTGCGTGGCCGCGCACAGCACCGTGCGGGCGCTCTACGGCTCGTACAACGGAAACCTCTACCAGGTTCGGCGTTCGTCGGACAACACGACCAGGAACATCCCCGTGCCGGCGGCGGGCGGCACGGCGGACGGGGCGGTCCAGGACGCGTTCTGCGCCGGCACCTCCTGCGTGATCACGGTGGTCTACGACCAGTCCGGCCACGGGAACGACCTGTGGTACCAGGGTTCGAGCGTCGTGCCCGGCTCACCCCAGAGCAGGCCCGCGACCGCGACCTCGGAGTCGCTGACCGTCGGCGGCGGCAAGGCCTACTCGCTCTACATCAACCCCGGCAACAGCTACTGGCGTGACGGGCACCTGAGCGGCGTCCCCACCGGCAGTGCGCCGGAAGGCATGTACATGGTCACCAGCGGCACGCACGTCAACGGCGGCTGCTGCTTCGACTACGGCAACAGCGAGACGACCAGGAAGGCCGACGCCGCCGGGGCGATGGACGCCATCAACTTCAGCACCCAGTGCTGGTTCGGCGGATGCCAGGGCACGGGCCCGTGGGTCCAGGCCGACCTCGAGTGGGGGCTGTTCCCCGGCGGCAGCAAGTCGTGGAACCCCGGCCAGCGAGCGTTTCCGAACAAGTTCGTGACCGCGATGCTGAAGAACAACGGGACCTCGCGGTTCGCGATGAAGGGCGGCAACGCGCAGTCCGGTGACATGACGACGTTGTGGGACGGCTCGCTCCCGTCCGGCTACAGCCCCATGAGGAAGCAGGGCGCGATCATCCTCGGCAGCGGCGGCGACTGTTGCAAACCGGACGGTGGCGCCAACCTCAGCGCGGGCACCTTCTACGAGGGGGCGATGGTCGCGGGCTACCCGTCCGACGCGACCGAGAACGCGGTGCAGGCCAACATCATCGCGGCCGGCTACAGCACGGGCGGCAGCGGCACGACCGGAGCGGTGCGCGGACTCGGCTCCGGCAGGTGCCTCGACGTCAACGCCGGCGGCACCGCGGCGGGCACTCCGTTGCAGATCTGGGACTGTCACAGCGGAACCAACCAGACCTGGACGCGCACCGCGTCCGGGCAACTGACCGTCTACAGTGGAGACAGCACCAGGTGTGCGGCGGCTCAGAACAACCAGACCGGCACCGGCACCGCCGTGGTGATCACACCGTGCGACGGCGGGGCGGGCCAGAAGTGGCAGTTCAACGCCAACGGCACCGTCACCGGCACTCAGTCGGGGCTCTGCCTGGACGTCAACGGCGGCGCCACCGTCAACGGCTCCAAGATCATCCTGTGGACGTGTCACGGCGGCGGCAACCAGCAGTGGTCCTTCGGATGAGGTAGTCACCACTACCACACGCAGATCGGCAACACTGGTCCGAGTGGCGGGTCCCCGTAGCGGCTGAACGGCGCTTGTCGGCGTCGTTCAGCGCGCCCTACGGTCATGTGGGAGCGCTCCCAGAAATCCCGTCGACGAGGACGGAGAACCTCACGAGATGAGATCGCAACCCCTAGGCCTGCTCGCTTCCGCGCTGGTGGTGACACTCGCCGCGACCAGTTTTCCCGCGGCAGGCACAGCCTTCGCGGCCGACTACGAGCGCGTGCTCAACGGAAAGTTCGACAGCGGTGCCGCCGACCCCTGGTGGAGCAGCGCCGGCGTGACCAACCGGATCACCGGCGGTGAACTGTGCGCGGCGGTCACCGGCGGGACCACCAACCCCTGGGACGCGCTGGTCGGCCAGAACGGCGTCCCGTTCGAGAGCGGGCAGTCCTACACGTTCTCGTTCGACGCCCACGCCACCAGCGCGCAGACCATCGCCGCGGCGGCGGGCGAGAGCGTGAGCCCCTACCGCGGGATCGCCAAGCAGGATTTCGCGCTCACCACCGCGAAGCAGCACTTCACCTTCACCTTCACGTCCACATTGGACTTCCCCGACGCGGGCAACGGCCAGGTCGCCTTCCAGCTGGGCGGTCAGGCCGCCGACAACACCATCTGCGTGGACAACGTCTCGCTGGTCGGTGGCGTGAAGCCGCCCGGCGGCGTGACCCCCAACCCCACCAAGAAGGTCCAGGTCGACCTGGTGGCGTACGTGCCGGGTCTGCCCAAGCGCGCCACCCTCGTCTCCACGGCCACCACGCCGCAGACGTGGACCCTCAAGAACTCCGCGGGCGCGGCGGTGGCGACCGGTCAGACCACGCCGAAGGGAGCGGACGCGGCGTCCGGCGACTCGGTGCACCTGATCGACTTCTCGTCGTTCGACACGCCGGGCACCGGGTACACGCTGTCCGTCGGTGCCGACAGCAGCTTCCCGTTCGACATCTCCGCCGACCCGGTCAAAAAGCTGCGCTACGACTCGCTCGCGTTCTTCTACCACCAGCGCAGCGGCATCGCGATCGACGCGCAGTACGTCGGCACCGAGTACGCGCGCCCGGCCGGCCACGTCAACGTCGCGCCCAACCAGGGCGACAACAACGTGCCGTGCCGCGCTGATCTGGCCTGTGGCTACACGCTCGACGTGCGCGGCGGCTGGTACGACGCGGGCGACCAGGGCAAGTACGTGGTCAACGGCGGCATCGCGGCCTGGCAGCTGCTCAACTCCTACGAGCGGGCCACGCGAGTCGGCGACGCCTCGGCGTTCCGCGATGGCACGCTGGCCATCCCGGAGAAGTCCAACGGCGTGCCGGACCTCCTCGACGAGGCGCGCTGGGAGGTCGACTTCCTGCTCAGGATGCAGGCACCGGACGGCATGGCGCACCACAAGATCCACGACGCCGCCTGGACGGCGCTGCCCACCCGTCCCGAGCTGGACGACCAGGTGCGCCGGCTGTCCGCGACCAGCACGGCGGCGACGCTGAACCTGGCCGCGGTGGCCGCACAGGCGTCCCGGCTCTGGCGTGGCATCGACGCGGCGTACTCGGCGAAACTTCTCGCGGCAGCGCGGAAGGCTTACACGGCGGCCAAGGCGAACCCCGCCAAGCTCGCCGACCCCAACGACAACGTCGGTGGCGGCGCGTACGACGACAAGACCGTGAGCGACGAGTTCTACTGGGCCGCCGCCGAGCTGTACACGACCACCGGTGACGTCACCTACCGGGCCGACGTCACGTCCTCCCCGCACTACAAGGCGGCCAGCCTGAGCAGAGCGGGCTTCTACTGGGGCGGCACGGCTCCGCTGGGCGACATCACGCTCGCCTTGGTGCCCAACGGTTTGCCGGCGGCGGACGTCACGGCGATCAAGTCCGCGTTCGCTTCTGTGGCGGACCAGCACCTGGCCGCGATGGCGACCATGGGTTACGCGACGCCGTACGACAACAGCACCGACGGGTACGTGTGGGGCTCGAACTCCGGGGTGCTGAACAACGCCCAGGTGCTCGCGCTGGCCCACGACTTCACCGGTGCGGCCAAGTACCGCGACGGCGTGTTCGAGGCGCTGCACTACCTCCTCGGCCGCAACCCGCTGAGCACCTCGTACGTGGCGGGCTACGGCGACCAGGCCGTCCACAACGTGCACCACCGGTTCTGGGCCCACCAGAACGACCCCGCCCTGCCGACCGCGCCCGCCGGATCACTTTCCGGCGGCCCGAACAGCGGGCTGCAGGACCCCGTGGCCCAGCGGCTGCTCGTCGGCTGCCCGCAGCAGAAGTGCTGGGTCGACGACATCGGCGCCTACTCGGTGAACGAAGTGGCGGTCAACTGGAACTCCGCGCTCGCCTGGGTTTCCGGCTGGGCGGCGGAGAAGGCCGGGACGCCGGTGACGAAGCCGGACTGCGAGGTGCGCTACGAAGCGCAGAAGTACCAGGGCGGCCTGACCGCGCACGTGTCGCTCACCAACACCGGCACCACGGCGTGGAACGGGTGGAAGCTAGCGTTCGCGTTCCCCGGCAGCCAGCGGATCACCCAGGGGTGGTCGGCGAACTGGAACCAGACCGGCCGCGACGTGACCGCGACCAACATGCCGTGGAACGCGCGGATCGACCCGGGCAAGTCCGTCTACATCGGATTCAACGCCTCCGGCACCGGAGCCGATCCGGCGGCGTTCACCATCAACGGCAAGAAGTGCGGAACCGGCTGATCGCCTGAACGACCGCCGCCGCGCAGGCCGAGCTCGTCGGCCGGCGGCCGTAGAACCACAGCACGAAGTCACTGGCCGTGGCCGTGGCGGACACGTCGGCCTCACCGTCGACCACGCCGATCCGTGCGCC
>NZ_JBEXPJ010000219.1:0-13711 GCF_040611995.1 Lentzea sp. NPDC006480 | reverse complement strand
CGGAGCCGCCCGGGGGGCCCCCGCGCCCCCCCCCGGGGAACGCGGGGCCCCCGCGTGACTTTCAACAAGCGGAAACTTGCTGGTTGTTCAGTTGGTGTTGAGGCGGTCCTCGAACTTGGCCTGCAGCTCGCGGAACTTCGCCACCTCGGCGTCGTACGGAGCGGACGGCGCGAGCCGCGTCGGGTCCGGCGCCACGACGTACGACACCAGCCAGCCCAGCGACTCGGACGAGGCCAGCGCGTCCTTCACGGACTCGTCGTCGGCCCATTCGCCGGCGTCCTCGAACAGTTCGACGGCGAGGTCGAGCTGCTGCGGGTCGAGGGCGTCGGGGCCCTCCTCCATGTCCTCGGCGATGCCGGTCAGCACGTAGACGTTGTCGTCTTCCACGTCGACGTCCAGCTCACCCGCGGTGGCCTTGACCTTGACGTCGTTCCACGTCTCGACGTCGGCGAGGTCGTGGTCGTCGTTCTCGGCCACGAACCGGCTCAGGGCGCGCTGCGAGGTGAAGACCTCGATCTTGCCGCGGCGGCCCAGGAACACCGGGTCGTCGCCCAGGTAGCAGCGCAGCGTGTAGAACTCGCCGGCCGACGTGATGATCTTGATCGGGTCGATGCCGACCTCGACCCAGAAGCCGGTGGGCTCGGCCTTCTCCTCGTCCGAGTCCTCGTCGTCCGAAGCGGGGGCCTCGACAGCGGCGGCCGCGGCGGTCTCGGCCTCGAGCTTGGCGAGCTCCTCCTGCGCGACGGCCAGTTCCTTCTCCGGGACCTCCGGCGTGTTCACCACGCCGTCGATCGCGTCGAGGACCTCGTCCCACTTCTCGGAGACGACCTCGGACAGCTCGTCCCACAGCTTCGCGCCGTCACGGCCGCTGAACGGCAGCGTGCCCTGCGGCAGCAGCGAGAAGCCCTCGGCGCTGTCGAGCACTTCGTGGACCTTCTCCAGATCGCACACGTCCGCCAGAGCGCGCACGATCGCGATGACGTCGGCGAGCTCACCGATCGTCCAGGTGTCCGGGTCCTCTGCGATCAGCTCGGGCACGCCGACGAGGTCGAACTGGTGGTTGTCGTCCGGCGAGAGGTCCGCGACGCCCAGCGACGGCACGACCGGCCACGCTGGGTGATCGGTGAGGTCGTGCTCTTCCGCGGTGCGGACGAAGGCGGCGAGGTGCGCGGCGTCGGGGAAGACGAACAGGTCTTCCTCGTCACCGAGGAACGCCTCCCACTCCTCGCCCTTCTCGCGCCAGCGGGGTGCCCACAGCGTGACGACGTCACCCTGCGTCAGCCCCAGCTCGATGGGGACGATGTCCTGCGCCATCCTGACCTCCCGGTCACGCCTGCCTGATGCCGTGGGCGAGCCTAACGGTGCTGATCACCGGCGCCCAAAGGGGTTCTCGAAGAACGCGTCCTCGTCGGGGTCCTCGACGAACGGCGTCCTGGGCCGCCGCTCCTGAGGTGCCTCGGGAGCTGCGGATTTCGGGGGCACGACCGGGTTCCACGTCGCCCGGAAGGGTGAGTCGCCGACGATCGACTCCACGTCGATCGCCATGCCGTCGCCCAGCGCCAGTGCCATCTTGTTGAAACTCGTCTGCACGGCCGCGCTGGTCGCGAGCCGCACGGTCTCGGTGACGACCTCGCCGAGGGCCCGCGCGCCCTGCTGGAGCAGCGCCGGGTGCAGGTGCAGGGCCCTGATCTCGCCCTTCGCGGACGCCGTGACCATGCACAGCCCGTTCGGGTGCTCGACCGTCTCGGCGGTGACCGCGAGATCGCGCTGGAGCTGCTCGGTGGCCTGCATGCGCTCTTCGTTCACCGCTGCCACCCGAAGTCCTCGTCCTGCTCACGTGCGAAGCCCAGCTCCGTCAGCTCGCGCGGGTCGACCACGCGCTCCAGCGTCTGGTGCAGCCTGCTCGACGCGTTGCGCTGCGCCTTCTCGGCGATGCGCATGATCTCGGCGGCCAATCCCTGCGGCCCCATCCGCAGCGCCGCCGCGCTCACCGCGATCTGCTGCGGCGGACCACCGGGCGTGGCGATGACCGTCACCGCGCCGTCCGGTGAGGACGCCCGTCCCGTGATGGGACCACTGCGCGCGACGTGCTGTGACACGGCCTGCTCGACATCGCGCACCTTCCTCGCGGCGCGCTCGACGTCGTCGTCCACCTGATCACCCCCTACTGCGACAGTGTGCCGCATGTTCCTGCGTTCGGTCGTGCTGTTCGCTCTCGCCGCCCTGATGGAGATCGGCGGCGCCTGGCTCGTGTGGCAGGGCGTGCGGGAGTCGCGGGGCTGGCTGTGGATCGGCGGCGGGGTGATCGCGCTGGGCATCTACGGCTTCGTCGCGACGCTGCAGCCGGACGCGAACTTCGGCAGGATCCTCGCGGCGTACGGCGGCGTGTTCGTGGCCGGGTCGCTCGCCTGGGGCATGCTCGTGGACGGGTTCCGCCCGGACCGCTACGACGTGATCGGCGCGCTGGTGTGCCTGACCGGGGTCGCGGTGATCATGTACGCGCCGCGATAGTCGCTTCCAGGAGCGCGGTGAGCTCCGCGGCGACGTCGTCGAGCGGCTGGATGCTGCGCTGGGCCCGGCACATCACCACGGCCCCCTCGGCGGACGCGATGAGCAGCGTGGCGAGCTGTGCGGCCCGACGCGCGCCGACGCCGTGCTCCGCCAACGACGCGGCCAGCTGCTTCGACCACGCCCGGAACGCCTCGGCGGACGCCTTGAGCGCCTCGGGGTGGTCCGCTTCCTCGACCGCCACGGCCAGCACGGGGCAGCCGGCCTTGAACTCGGTGCCCGCGAGAACCTCCCGCCACAACGCGAAGAACGCCGCGACCCCCTCCGCCGGTCCCTGCCGCAGCTTCTCGGCGAGCAACGTCGCGACGATCTCCTCGGACAGCCGCACCGCCTCGGCCGCGAGCTGGTCCTTGCCGCCGGGGAAGTAGTGGTACGTCGAGCCGAGCGGCGTGCCCGCGTGTTTGGCGACCTCCCGGATGCTCGTCGCGTTGAGACCGCGGCGCCGCATCATGTCGGCTGCTCCGGCGACGATCTGCTGTCGGGACATGGACACCTCACTGGCTATAACGGTCGTCATAGGATAGCTTGCCAATGGGATATAACAGTCGTTATAGGGGGTTCAAGCCATGCCGATGATCGAACTGACCGCACCTGCCGGATCGCTGACCGACGCCGGCCGCAAGTCGGTGCAGCGCGACCTCGCCACGCTGCTGCTGAAGTGGGAGGGCGCGCCGGACAACGACTTCTTCCGCTCGGTCGCCTGGACCTACCTGCACGAGCTGCCCGCGGGCGCGCAGACGACCGCGCTGGACGACGCGCCGCGGTTCCGGGTGGACGTGACGGTGCCGGCGGGCGCGCTGTCCGACCAGCGCAAGGAAGGCCTGATCAAGGAGGCCACCGAGCTGGTGCTGGAGGCCGCCGGGCTGGAGGCGAGCGACGCGATCCGGGTGTGGGTGTTCATCCACGAGCAGCCGGAGGGAACCTGGGGAGCGGGTGGCCAGGTCGTGAGGCTCGCCGAGCTGCGGAAGCTGGCCGAGAAGGCCTGACATAGCGCCTCTACCTGCAATGCAACATTCCTTCAACGCCTGCGTGGCAGCCTCTGAGCTCAGGGGGAAGACGCCGTCCAGTCTGGGGGCTGGGCGGTGCCACACGCACTGGGGGAGTTTTGCCGATCGCACTGAGGGCCGTGGTGCTCGCGGTGGCCCTGGCCGCACCGGCGGCGCTGACGAGCTGCGCCTCCGGCTGCGGCTACACCATCTCGGCCGCACCGGCGACGATCACCACCGACGACTTCGAGCTGGCGGCCACGGTGAGCCGCAACGGAGTTCCTGCCGAGGGAGCCGTCGTGGAGTTCTCCGCGACGAGCGAGCGGGCCACCAAGAGGTTCGGTGACACCAAGACCGGGCCGGACGGCGTCGCGCGGCTGAAGGCGAACGGCCCGCAGGCCGACTGGACCGGGTACCGGGTGAGCGTCTACTTCATCCCGCCCGATCCGGAGCCGGACTGCGCCTCCGACGTCGTGGTGCCGCTGCGCGTCGAGAATCAGCCCGTCGGGCGGTAGAAGCCGTAGAACGACATCCCGCTGTTCGTCGTGCGGATCTTGCCGACCTGCACCGGGTCGCCGGCCTCGACCATCTGGCCGTTGCCGATCACCATCGCCACGTGCCCTTCCCACACCACGAGGTCGCCGGGCAGCACCTGGCCCGGTGGCACCGACGCGCCCATCGCCTGTGAGGAGGCCGGGCGCGGGATGTCGAAGCCCGCGTTCTTGTAGGCCCACTGCGTCAGGCCGGAGCAGTCGGTGCCCTGCGGCGGGTTCGCGCCACCCCACACGTACGGCGTGCCGAGAGCGGACAAAGCGTTGCGGACCGCCTTCGCCGCGGTCTCGTTCGGCGCCTCGGCACTGCTGCCGTCGGGCAGGTTCACGCCGACGCCGCTGCCGGGCTGCGGCGGGATCGCGACGGGCAGCCGGGGGCCGTGACCTCCACCGCCACCCCCTCCGCCGCCACCGCCTCCACCACCGGAACCGCTCCCACCACCCGAGCCGGAGCCCGAACCGGAACCGGTGCTGTGACCGGACTCCTGCTTCTTGGGGTCGGAGGCGCCGGCCGTGGAGGTCATGCCGCCTTCGTCACCGCCGAGCGGCTCGCCGAGCTTGCCCAGCGCGCCGAGATCGGGCTTCGGCAACCCGTTCAGCTGTCCGACCAGCTGGGTGAGCTGGTCGCGGACCTTCTGCAGCTCGGCGGAAGTCTTGCCCTGGTAACCGGAAGCCAGCCCGGCGAGATCGGCCAGCGCGGCCAGCACCACGCCGGGACCGGCCACCATCGAGGCGGCCACCGCTGCGGCGAGCTTCGGCGTCGCCTTCGAGGTGAACTCGTCGATCAAGCCCTGGATCGCGGTACGCCCTCCGGTCACCGCGGAGACACCGGACGACGCCGCGGTCTTGATCGCGGAAGCGTTGGAGGACAACGTGGTCGCGGCCGACGCGAACGTCGCCACCCGGCTGGTGAAGGCGTTGGCCTTCTCGCCGGACCACGTGTTCAGCACGGCCGTGGAAGCGGACGAGTGCCGGTTCCCCAGGTCCGTCATGGCGGTCTGCGCGCGGCCGAACGCGTCGCCGGCCCGCGTGGCGCCACCGGTGTCGCCGTCGAGCTTCGCCAGATCTTCCTTCATGGGCGCGATGAACGCGCTCAGGAGCCCTTCGACGCTCATGCACGCGCCGCCTTGTTCAGCGCGGCCTTGTTCGCGTCTTCCTGGGCGACGTACGCCTCACGGGCCTTCGAAACGGCCGTGCCCAGACCGGTGAGCCCGGCGGAAGCCGCCTTCAGCGCGTCCAGCTGAGTCTGCGCGGCCGCCTGGAAAGCGGCGTTCAACCCCACCTCGTTGCCGATCTTGCCGAAGCAGTCGCCCGGCAGAGCCGTGGTGCCGTTCAACGTGCCGGTGCCGACCGCGCCCACCTCGCCCGCCAGACCGGTCACCGCCGAGGCGTATCCGGTCAAGGCGTCGAGGTCGACCTTGAGACCCTGTTCCGCCATCTGAAAGCTTCTTCCCCCAGTAGTGACCTGTTCGGCTTGATCCTGCCCCGATGAGCGGTACCTCGCCCGACGTTCCGCCAAGATCATGGAGCAGTGGGTGTGATCGAGCACTGGAACCGGATCCTGGCATGGCTGGCGGAGCACGCTCCGGCCACCCGTGCGGTGCTGCGTCCGAGGTACGACGCGCTGCCGGAGCTTCGGGTTCCGATCGATCTCCAGCTGTGGTGGAGCGTGTACGGCGGCACGGAGGAGGGCCTCTTCGCCGAGATCCTGCCGCCCTTCTACACGCCGCTGGGCGCCGATCGCGCGTTCGTGCTCAGGGAGACCCACACGAGCAAGGCCGCCGACGGTTCCGAGGCGGGCTCTCCGGCGGCAGGCTTCCACCCCGAGTGGCTGCCGATCGCGTTCGACGGCACCGGTGACGTGCTCGCGGTGGACCTGAGGCCCGGCGTGCTGCGCGGCTGCGTGGTCGAGTGGGACCAGGAGCGCAACGAGATGGTCAAGCCGGAGTGGACGTCGATCATCGAGATGTTCGACCAGGTCGCGACGGCCCTGGAAACGCGCAGCGCGGTCGGCCACTGCTTCCCGGAGGTCAACACCGCGGGCGAGCTGGGCTGGCGGACCAGCTAGGCGCGTTCCAGAATCCCCAGGCTGATCAGGCCTTCGACGATCTGGTCCACGCCGAGCGCCGCGAGCAGCACGCCGAGCACGCGCGACAGCACCCAGGCGTAGGTCATCTTCACCCAGCGCATCGCGATGCCGAGCAATGCGATCGCGGCCAGGTCGAGCGCGATCACCGCGGCGAACCCACCGGCCAGCACGAACGTCGTCCCGATCGACTTCGTGTCGGACAGCAGGAACAGGTACGCCAGCGCCACGGGGTTCGCGTAGTAGGCGGTGGCCAACTCGTGCGTGCCACCCGTCTCGTCGTGCGTCGGCTCCTGCTTGCGGCCGAGCACGAGGTCCAACGCGTGCACGAACAGGATCACGCCGCTGGCCAGGTACAACGAGCCTTCGCTGAGGTGGAAGATCGAGAGCAGCAACCGCCCGGCCACGACCACGAACAGGCCGACGCCCAGGGCGATCGCGGTGGAGGTGAACGCCACCCGCCACCGGGTCCGGGAGTCCGCGCCCTCGGTGTCCATCAGGAACGCCAGCAGGATCTTCGGCGGGCCGACCACGGCGACGAGGATGCTGAACGCCTCCACGAACTTCATGGCCGCCATGATCGGGCGGAGGGCCCGGCGGCGCGCGTCACCTCACGCCGCCGGGTGAACGTGGGATCAGACCTGTCCGGTCGTACCGAGGAAGACGCCCTTGGCGTCCCCGACTGCGTACACGTGGTACAGCCAGCGGGTGGTCGCACCAAAGCACACCGACCACGAGTTGGCGGCGACCCCGGAGGTCGGGCAGTCCCAGACGCCCAACGTGTCGAGGGTGAAGCGATCGCGCACCTCGACCGACGCCGCTGTGCCGAACAGGCTGGATCGGTTGTTCCGCACGATCACCGCCCCTGCACGTTGTCCCCGCTCCCGTTTCCGGATCTGATCGCGCACACCTGCGCCACCACGTTGGCGGAGATCGCCTCGCTCGCGGTGCACACCCACTTGCTCGGGCTGCCGGTGATGGGGTTGTTGTTGCCGTACGGGACCCAGGTGCCGGTCGTGGCGGAGGCGGGCACGGCCGTGGTCAGGATCAGGCCGAGAAACGCGGTGATGACGGCGATCGCTCGTGTTGCTCGCATGATCAGATGTAGTCCGTTCGCCAGAGGTTCTTGCCCTTGGCGTCGCCGCTCGCGTACACCTGCTCACGGCACAAGAAGGAAACGGTGAAGCACACCGACCACGAGTGCGGGGCGACCCCCGAGGCGTTGCACACCCATTCCTGGAGCCAGCTCGGATTCCACATCGACACGGCCGCTGACGCGGAGGCGACGCTCGCCCGGTTGTTGCGGACGATCACCGCTCCCTGCACGGTGGTGCCCGTTCCGCCACCCGACCTGATCGCGCAGACCTGCGCCAGCATGTTCTCGGCGATGACCACACTGGCGGCGCACTCCCACTTGGCGGGGCTGCCGGTGATCGGGTTGTCGTTGCCGTACGCGACCCAGGTGCCGTTCGTCGACGCGGAGGCGGGAACGGCGGTGGTCAGGACCAGGCCGAGAAGCGCGCTGATCACGGCGATCGCTCGTTTTGCTCGCATGATCAGATGTCCCCCGTGTACCCGAGAGCCACGTTCTTGGCGTCGCCGGTCGCGTACACCTTGCCGGCGTGCCCGAAGCTCGCGCCGAAGCACACCGACCAGGAGTGCGCGGCGATCCCGGAAGACGAGCAGTACCAGTAGTCGTAGGTGCCGCCGCCCGTTTCCCACATCACCACTCGCGCCGACGCAGAGGCGAGGCTGGAGCGGTTGTTGCGGATGATCACCGCTCCCTGCACGGCGGTGCCAGTGCCGTTGCCGGACCGGATCGCGCAGACCTGCGCCAGCATGTTCTCGGCGATCACCTCGCTGCCGCCGCACACCCACTTGGCGGAGCTGCCGGTGATCGGGTTGTTGTTGCCGTAGGGCACCCAGCTGCCGGGCGACGCGGAGGCGGTGCCGGCCGTGGCCAGGACCAGCCCGAGCAATGCCGTGATGACGGCGATCGTTCTCTTGGCTCGCATGGGGGCGAGGATGCGCCTGCCGGCCTATCGAGTCCCTACATCCGCAGGTCAGAGGGGCTACCTCACGTCGGCGAGTGAACGCTGCGGCACCTCGACGGCCTTCACGCGGGCGTAGACCTTCACGGCGGCCAGCGCACCGAGCCACCCCAAAGCGGTACCGGTCGTGTTGGTGATCAGGTCGTCCACGTCGAAGATCCGGTTGGCCCACATCAGCTGCGAGCCCTCGATCAGCAGCGAGACGCCGTACCCGATCAGCGCGGCCTGGCCGACCGTGCGCTTGCCCCAGAACATCAGCATCGCGCCCAGCGGCACGAACAGCAGCACGTTCAACGTCATCTGGTCGAACGCGATCTGCCCGTCGCGGAACGTGTCGGCGACCCACTGGAACGGGACGAGCTGCACGGCCTGGCGCGGCGGCACGGTCTGCATCGGCAGGAACGTCGCGGCGAACAGCATGCTCGCGTACGTGGTGATGGTCGCGCTGCGCCACGTGAGCTGACGGAAGAACAGCTGCGGCAGCAGGAAGACGACCGACAGGAAAAGGCCCCACTGGGTGCTCGCGAGCTGTGCATTCGTCATGAATACAACGTATGAAAATGGCCCTCCGCGCACATCGCGCTGAGGGCCAGTCTCATCCTCGTACTTCCGGCCGAGTGCTACTCGGCCGCGTAATCCCGTGGGCTGATGCCCCGTAGTGCCGGGCCGCACGCCAGGGCCGCTACCAGCGCAACCACCATTCCGACGCCCACCGGGGCGAGCACCCACGGCGTCAGCGGCATTTCGCCGTGGCCCACGAGTCCGCGTGCAAGAGTGAGCAATCCGAGACCGACGACAATGCCTGCGCCGCACGCCGCGATTGTGACCGCGAACACCGGCAGCATTACTTCCCGGCGCAATGCGTGACCCAGCACACGAATTGGGGTTCCGGCGGCGATCAACGCACCGAAAGTGCGCCTGCGGTCGATCACGGAGCCGGCCGCGGCCACCGCCGCGCCGATGCCACCGAGCACCGCCGCGATCGACAGGCCGATGATCGTGGCCCGCTCCAGGTCCTCCATGAGCGTGTCGCCGTAGAGCTCCCGCTGCTCGCCGTCCACCAGCCGCACGCCTGGCAGCGTGCCGATCAACGCCGTGTGCACGGCGTCGCGGTTGTCGGCCGTCGTCGGCACGCCGACCATCGTCACCTTGCCCTCCAGGCCCGGCAGCAGCTCCGGATCGATCACCGCGCTGATCCGGCCGGAGCCGCCGAACGGCCGCGTCTCGTACGCGGCAGGCAGCTTCGCCGTGACCGAGTCCTTCGACGAGCCCGACTTGAACTGGTCGCCCTGCAGCTTCGAATGCGCGTACACGGCAGGGCCCGGCTTGCACGACAGGCCGTTCAGGACCTTCGCGACGTCCGCGCATTTGCCGACGAGGACGTACGTGCCGTAGTCCGCGTCCTTGCCCGTCGACACCGTGCCGTCCAGCATCGTGACGATCGGCGCCGACGTCTGCAGGCGCAACGGCGTCACGTCGTGCGTCACCTGCTCCGCCACGATCGCGTTCTCGTTCCACGTCGAGTCGCGGTACGGCACCTGACTTTCCAGGCCCGGCAACATGGTCAGCGCCATCGAGCCGGTGAACACCGCGATCACCACCCCGGCCGAGCCGCGGAACGCCGCCACCGGGTCACCCGACAACCGCCGTCCCGCCAGCAACGTCGACGGCTTGTGCCAGCGCGACACGAAGAACCGGCCGACCCACGCCGTCACCACCGGCCCGGCCAGCACGAGCGCGAATGCCACCGCGCCGAGTCCCAGCAGCACCACGGTGAACTGGCTGTCGCCGCTGGCCTCCTGCGCGTACACGATCCCGAGGAAGAACACGCCCAGCGCCCCGGCGATCATCAGCAGCCGCCACGACCGGACCTTGCGCTTCTCCTCCGCTGCCAACGGTTTCTGGACCACCCGCCGCAACCCGATGATCGCCGCCGCGATCACCAGCACCGGAGCGAGCACGGCCACCGCGACCACGACCGGGACCGACGGCACGAAGTCGCCCGGATACCAGATGCCGCCCTCCCACGGGATCTTCGCGGTGAGATGGCTGAACGGCTGCGCCAGCACCACACCGAGCACGCTGCCGACGACCGCGCCGACCGCGGTCTCGACGGCCGTCATGATCACGACCTGACGCGGGCTGGCGCCGGCCAGCCGCAACGCCGCCAGGCGCCGTTCCCGTTTCGCCGCAGTCAGTCGTGCGGCCGAGGCGACCAGCACGAGGCACGGCACGACGAGCACGACGAGTCCGACGCGGGTGAGCAGGTAGAGCATGCCGTGGTAGTCGTCGCGGTACGAGCCGGTGCCGCCGGCCAGACCATCGGACTGGTACCCGTTCTCGATCTTGTCGTGCCCGATGAGCGCGACGAGCTCGCCGGGGTACTTGAGCGCTTCCGGCCCCAGTTCGCCGATCTGCTTGCCGGGAAAGCGATTCCCGAGCTTCTCGGCCGGTGTGCCGCGCACGAGATCGGACAGCGCGGGGGACAGCAGGACCTCGCCGGCCTCCGGGAACTTCGCGATTCCCTTGGCGACCGGCACGTCACCCTGCTTGTTGCGCGCGACGTCGAACCGTTCGATGAGCTTGCCGTCGAACGAGTCCTTGTTCACCGCAACGGAAATGGCTCCCTCGTTGGCCTGTCCCATGACGTCGCGCCACGCCGTGCGGTCCGCCCGCGCCTGCAGGCCGTTCGGCGCGGCGACGAGCCACAGCACCAGCGACACCGCGATCATCACGCCGAGCGCGACCAGCACGGTCGCGACCTGGCTGCGCCGGTCCCTGCGCAGCACCGCGAGAGCGATCCTCACGCCGACACCCCAGCCGCGATGCGCCCGTCCTGGATCTCGACGACGCGAAGAGCCCGGTCCGCGATCGCCTTGTCGTGCGTGACGATCACGACGGCCGCGTTGGTCTCCTCCGCGGCCTGCAACAGCGCGGTCATCATCTCCTGGCCGGTCCGCGTGTCGAGGGCACCGGTCGGCTCGTCCGCGAAGATCACCCGCGGCTGGTGCGCCAGCGCCCGCGCGATCGCGACCCGTTGCGCCTGCCCGCCGGACAGCTCGCCCGGCCGCCGCTTCTCCATGCCCTGCAGGCCCAGCCGGGCGAGCCACAGCCTCGCCGCGCCGAGCGACTTCTCGCGCGAACCGCCGGCGAGCAGCATCGGCAGTGCGGCGTTCTCCTCGGCGGTGAGCTCGGCGACGAGCATGCCCGACTGGAACACGAACCCGAACGCGGTCCGGCGCAGCTCGCTGCGGCCCGTCTCGTTCAGCTCGCCGATCGCGCGCCCGTCGAGGAACACCTCGCCGCCGTCGGCGCGCAGGATGCCGGACAGGACGTGCAGCAGCGTCGTCTTGCCGGAGCCGGACGGACCGACGACCGCCAGCACGTCCCCGGCGCGGATGTCGATGTCCACCCCGGCGAGCGCGTGCACGTCGCCGTAGGTCTTGACCAGGCCACGAGCGGCCAGAACCGAATTCATGCGTTCAAGGTGCCGGGTGGGTGCCTGGAAAACCTCAGCCTTGACGACACACCGGATCAGCCGGATGACCGAGGCCGGAGGGGTGTGATGGTCCTACCGTTGTCTCCCGTGGACAGTCATCGGGGCCAATGGCCGATCGCCGCCGGACTCGCGCTGCTGATGCTCGGCGAGCTGGTGCTGATGAACCGGCCGGGCAGCAGCGAGGCACTGGTGTGGCTGCTCAGCGTGCCGCCGTGCATCGCGGCCGTCACGTCGTTCAAGTCGCGTGCCTTCACCATCCCGGTGACCGTGGCGTCGATCTTCGTGGCGTCGTTCGTCATCCGGCTGTTCGACGTCAACCTGCCCACGATCCTCAGCCCGCTGACCGTCGCCGAGACCGCCGCCTGCCTGGTGCTCACCGCCGTCATCGTGCGCGAGGAACCGCGCCGCGCCGCCACCTGGTCGGTGGGCTCGCTGATGGCCGTGAGCTTCTTCGCCGCGCTCGTTCGCGACAACTGGCTCTCGTCCAGCAACTACAACGAGATGCTGGGCTCGCTGGTGCTGGGCTTCGGCGCGGTCGGCGTCGGCCTGTACTTCCGCGCGCGCGACACCGAGAGCGGCCGCCTGATCGCCGCCGCCGTCACCGACGCGCAGAAGGAAGAACGCATCGCGCTGGCCCGCGAGCTGCACGACGTCGTCGCCCACCACGTGACCGGCATGCTCGTGCAGGCCCAGGCCGCGCTGGAGGTCTCCGACGACGACCCGCACGCCGCCCACCGGCTGCTGCCCGGCATTGTCCGATCGGGCACGGAAGCCCTGGGCGCGATGCGGCGCATGGTCGGCACCCTGCGCCAGGGTGAGAGCGACGACGCCACGACCGACCTCGCGGCCGACGTGATCTCGGCCGTCGAACGCACCCGTGAGCTGGGCTTCGAGACCCGGCTGCGGATCGACCTGCCCGACGAGGTGCCACCGGAGCTCGGCCGGTCGGTGTTGCGCCTGGTCCAGGAGTCGCTCACCAACGTGCACAAACACGCGGTGTCCCCGACGATGATCGACGTGGAGATCTCCCGCACGCACGGTGGCGCGCTGCGCGTGATCGTCGCCGACGACGGCCGCCCGCACGAGCTGAACCAGGGTGGCTACGGTCTCGTAGGCATGCGTGAGCGGGTCGACCTGCTCGGAGGGCTGTTCTCCGCGGGACCGCGGGAGAACGGCTGGCAGGTCCTCGCAGAGCTACCCCTGAAAGGCATCAAGTGATCTCAGTTCTCATCGCCGACGACCAGGAGATGGTCCGCGTCGGTTTCCGGATGATCCTGGAGAAGCAGCCGGACATCACGGTGGTCGCGGACGTGCCAGACGGCGTCTCGGCGGTGACCGCGGTCCGCGAGCTCAAGCCGGACGTGGCGTTGCTCGACATCCGCATGCCGGGGCTGGACGGCCTGGAGGTCACCAAGAAGATCTCCGGTTCGACCAAGGTCGTCGTGGTGACCACGTTCGACCTGGACGAGTACGTGCACACGGCGTTGGAGAACGGCGCTTCCGGCTTCCTGACCAAGGACGCGGGGCCGGCGTTGCTGGTCGAGGCCGTGCGGGCGGCGGCGCAGGGCAACGCGCTGATCTCGCCGCAGGTCACCGTGCGGATGCTGGAGCACTTCTCGCGGCCGGCTCAGCGGCCTGACCTGGGGTTGCTGACCGCGCGCGAGCAGGACGTCGTGCGGGAGGTGGCGCGCGGGCTCAGCAACCAGGAGATCGCGTCGGAGCTGTTCCTGTCGCTCTCGACGGTGAAGACGCACCTGGCGTCGGTGCAGACGAAGCTGAACGTGAAGAACCGCGTCGGGATCGCCTCGTGGGCGTGGCGAGCGGGCCTGGTCAACTCCTAGCCCTGGCTGTTGGGGCGTCTGCAAGTACCACCAACTGCTGGCCACGCGCCGAACTTCTTCCACGTGCCGCCGTTGTTGGGCTTGAGCTGCACGGGTTGTTCGGCGTCGACGCCGTTGGCCGAGCCCTTG
>NZ_JBEXPJ010000218.1:0-13735 GCF_040611995.1 Lentzea sp. NPDC006480 | reverse complement strand
TCTACATGACCGAGAAGCTCGGTGGCGGCGAGTTCACCGCGGACGACGAGGTGGTGCTGGAGGCGTTGGCCGCGGCGGCCGGTGTCGCGGTGGAGAACGCCCGGCTGTTCGAACGCTCGCGGATGCGTGAACGGTGGCTGGAGGCGACCGCGGAGATCAACGCCCAGCTCCTGGCCGGCGCGACCGCCGAGGACGCGTTGCGGCTGATCGTCCAGCGCGCCGTGGAGCTGGCGTCAGCGTCGTGGGCGGTGGTGCTGCTGCGAGATGGGAAGGAACTCCGCAAGGCGGCGCATGCCGGAAACGAAACTGCCCCCGACAGCTTCGCCGTTGACGCCCCGGTGCTCGCTCAGGTGCTGGACACCGGCGCACCGGCGCTGATCGAGGAAGTGGACGGCCAGCTCGGCGACCTCCCCTCCCAGACCGGCGCCGCGGTGGTGCTGCCACTGCGCGCCGGCACCACGGTGACCGGCGTGCTGATCGCCTTCCGGGACAAGGACGCGGCTGCGTTCGGGGCGGATCTGATGCCGCTGCTGGCGTCGTTCGCCGACCAGTCCGTTGTCGCGACCGAGTTCGCCGAGAACCAGAACGCCAAGCGGCTGGTCGACGTGCTGGAGGACCGGGACCGCATCGCCCGTGACCTGCACGACCACGTGATCCAGCGCCTGTTCGCGACCGGCATGAGCCTGCAGGGTGCGCTGACCTGGGTGACCCACCCGGAGGCGCGCAGGCGGGTGACCAAGGCGGTCAGCCAGCTCGACCAGACCGTGCTGGAGATCCGCACCTCGATCTTCGACCTGCAGGCGGACTCCGGTGACACCGGCCTGCGGCGCAGGCTGCTCAACATCGTCGCGGAGATCACCGAGGACGCCGAACTGAGCCCGGTGATCCGCATGTCCGGCACCATCGACAGCCTGGTGCCCGACTACATCGGCGAGCACGCCGAAGCAGTGGTGCGCGAGACGGTGAGCAATGCGTTGCGCCACGCACGCGCCACCGAGCTGACGCTCACCGTCGAGGCAGGCGACGCACTCATCATCACGATGGTCGACAACGGGCTGGGCATGCCGCCGGACGTCGCTCGCAGCGGCCTGCGCAACCTTGAACAGCGCGCGGCCGAGCTGAACGGCGCACTCACCGTCGGAGAAGAGCCAGGCGGTGGCACGCGGGTGACGTGGCGGGTCCCGCTGGACTGAGCGTCAGCCGGTCTCGTTGTCGTGGGTGGGCTTGCGCAGCTGGGAGGCGAGCACGGCGGCCTGGGTGCGGCGTTCGAGGCCGAGCTTCGCGAGCAGGTGCGAGACGTAGTTCTTCACGGTCTTCTCCGCGAGGAACATCTTCTCCGCGATCTGCCGGTTCGTCAGGCCGTCACCGATGTGGTCGAACACGGTCCGTTCCTGCTCGGTGAGCGCGCGGACCGGGTCGCCCTGCTCGCGTTCGCGGCGGATGCGGTTGAGCAGCGCGGCGGTGGAGCGGGCGTCCAGAAGGGACTGTCCTGCTGCGACGGTCTTCACGGCCGTCGCGAGGTCGGTGCCCAGGATGCGCTTGAGCACGAACCCGGACGCGCCGGCCATGATGGCGTCGAACAGTGCCTCGTCGTCGGTGAACGAGGTGAGCATCAGGACATTGAGCTCGGGCATGCGCGAGCGCAGCTCACGGCACAGCTCGATGCCGTTGCCGTCGGGCAGCCGCACGTCGAGCACGGCCACGTCGGGGTTGGTCGCCGGGACCATCGTGAGCGCCTCGGTGACCGAGGCCGCCTCGCCGACGACCTCCAGGTCGGGGGAGGCACTGAGCAGCTCCCTGATCCCGACCCGGACGACTTCGTGGTCGTCCACCAGGAAGACTCGCGACACCACCGCAACCACCTCTCTCGATCGTTCCGAGATCACGATCTCTCAGCCGAGCAGCGGTACACAGGGACCAAAGACCCTGTCACCTGGAATCCAGGGTCCTGCGGACTCGCTCGAACTCCTCGGTGTCGATGTCGCCCTTGGCCAGCCGGTCCTCCAGTATGCGGGTCGCGGAGCTGGTGCGCGTCGGGTGGCGCGGCAGCACGACGGCCAACGCGATCAGACCGCCCCAGAACACCAGCATGGTCAGCGCCATCATCGAGAATCCGCCCCAGCCCATCGGGGTGCCGTAGTACCAGGTCATCGTCATCGCCTCCGGGTCCCAGGGTCGTCCGGTCGATCCGGCCGTGCGGAGAGTCGAAGTGCCCGTCCGGGGTGAGCAGGTCCGCCCTGTCCGCGAGACGGGGTGCGGCGGAATCGTCAAGGCATGCGATGGAACCCAGCAGAGGCCTCCGAAATCGTCGACGCGGTCGCCAAGGCGCCCGTGTACAGCGCGGACCGCCCGTGGACGCTGGAGCTGCACGGCCGGTCGGTCTACCTCTTCGAAGCAGGGCAACGGTCCGAGCACGACCCGCTCGGCTTCGACCGGCTGCTCTCCTGCGGTGCCGCGCTGGAACACGTCGTGCTCGCGATCCGGCACGCCGGGTGGCACGTGCACGTGGTGTTCCCGACCGACCAGGCCAGCCCCGACGTGCTCGCCGTGGTCCGTGCGGACCGCCGCCAGCCACCGGATCCACAGGACCTCGACCTGCACCGGGCGATCCGCCTCGCCGACGCGTCCGGTGCGGGTGACGCTCACAAGTTCGGATGGGCGAACCACTGGGCGGGAACCGAGCTGCGCGCCCTGAACGACCACGAACTCGTCGTGATCACCACCGGCGACCGCCGCCCCGACCACGTCCGAGGAGGCGCGGCGCTGCAGGCCGCGGTGCTGGCCGGTCGAAGCGCGGGAGTGGCGGTCCGGCCGGTGGTGCACCTGGTGCACCGGCGCGAGTGGCGGGCAGGTCTGATCGAACGGCACGAGCTCGCCGGTTTCCCGCAGGCGCTGGCGATCGTCGCTGCCCTGGGCCCGGCCGGCACGGGACCTGCCACTGCCTCCGCCGCGCGTTCCGATTCCCAGCGTCGAACCAGGAAGGGAGTTCCGCTATGCGTGCTCGCGACATCATGACCAGCCCGGTGATCACCGTGACGCCGGCCGTACCGCTCAAGGGCGCGGCCGCGCTGATGGTCTCGCACGGGTTCACCGCGCTTCCCGTCGTCGATGACGACAAGCGGCTCATCGGCATCGTGACCGAGGCCGACCTGGTGCGCGGCCGGTACCTCGACGAGGGCGGAGCCGTGGTCGCCGACGTGATGACCACGCCCGTCGTCGCGATGGACGCCGCGGCACCCGCCGAGATGCTCGCCCGCGTGATGATCGACGACCGCAGGCGGTGCGTCCCGATCGTCGACGGCTCCACGGTCATCGGGGTCGTCACCCGCCGCGATCTCGTTCGCGTGCTCGCGCGAGCCGACACGACGGTGACCGCGGAAGTCCAGCGCGTGCTCGACATGTACGGCGGCGGTCGCAAGTGGACGGTCACCGTCCACGACGGCGAAGCCGTGATCGGCGCCTCGACCACAGATGAAGACACCGAACGGGTCCTGCTCGCACTCGCCGACGCGGTGCCGGGAGTGCTCCGCGCCCGTGTTCTGACTGGAGGACAACGATGAAGGCCCCATCCGCTCCGATCGTGGTCGGTGTCGACGGCTCCGCCTCGGCGCTGTCCGCCGTCACCTGGGCCGCACTGGAGTGCGCCCGGCACAACGTGGCGCTCCGGCTCGTGCACGCCTACGTGCTGCCGACCCGCGGCTACCCCGCGATCATCCTCACCGGCAACGAGATCCGCCAGGCGATCGAGCAGCTCGGCCGCGACAAGCTGGACGAGGCCACCGCCGCCGCGCGGGCGGCCGCACCGGACGTCGAGGTGACGACCGAGATCGTGTGCTGCGGCTCCACCACGCTCCTGATCGAGGAGTCGAAGACCGCACGGCTGGTCGCGGTCGGCTCCCAGGGCCTGGGCACGGTGACCGGCATGATCGTCGGCTCGACCGCGCTTGCGTTGGCAGCGCACGGGAAGAGCCCGGTCGTCGTCGTTCGCGGCACCGCTGTCGCCAACGGCCCGGTGGTCGTCGGCGTCGACGGGTCTCCGACGAGCGAGGCCGCGCTGGCGTTCGCCTTCGAGACGGCGTCGATGCGCTCGGCACCGCTGACCGTGCTGATGTGCTGGCAGGACTTCATGGTGGAGAGCGCCTACACCGCGTCCCGGTTCTCGGTGGACTGGGAGCAGGTGGAGGCCGACGAGCGCCGGTTGCTGGCGCAGCGGCTCGCCGGGTGGCAGGAGAAGTACCCGGACGTGCAGGTGCAGCCGGTGGTCGTGCGGGATCGCCCTGTGCGGGCGTTGATCCGGTATGGGGCTGAGGCTCAGCTCGTGGTGGTGGGCAGCCACGGGCACGGCGGGTTCGCCGGCATGTTGCTCGGCTCGACGAGTCAGGCGCTCGTCTACAACGCGCCGTGCCCGCTGGCGATCGTGCGGCCCGAGTAGGAACCGGATGCCGCTGACCGGCACAGACAGGATCAAAAGGCTCACCACCAACCCAAGATCACCCAGCACTTCCTGCTACCGGCCGCGCCACGCGGCGCAGGCGACGGCCGGTTGGGGTGTCGTCAGAGCCAACGCCTTGGAATCAACCGTCCAGGCGGCGAACCGCAGCCCGAGGCCGGTTCTTGTCCGATCCCTGCTACCTCGTGGACGCAGGAGGAATGACCACGACAGGGCACTCGGCATTGCGCAGACAGGCCGCGGCGACTCCGTGCGAGAGGAATTCGCGGACAGCTCCACGTCCGCGTGTGCCGATCACCAGCAGCTCGGCGTGTTTCGAGGCGTCGGTCAGGTGGTCGGCTGCGTCCCCGACGACGACGCACTCGGAGACGTCTGGGGCGTGCAGCATCGTGGCGCGTACCTGCTGCACGGTGTCGTGGAGCTCGCGCGCGGGGTGTCGTCGCGGCATCTCGCCGTGCGGATTGAGGCCTACCGGCACGGCCGGCACGATCACCGGTTCCTGGTGGTAGGCCAGCATCGCCTCCACTCTGGCGCCCCGGTGTGACGCTTCCTCCATCGCCCACCGCAGCGCCGCGCGCGATTCCTTCGAACCGTCTACGCCGACCAGGATCACAGGTGTCCTCATTGCTGCTCCCATCGCTCGGATCCAGCGTCCGGCTCGGGCGTAACCGCTGGCAGGGACGAACGTCACGAGCCGGGTGAGCCCATCCGCACTGCTGACGCGCACACGCGAGGCGAACCCTCGATCCAACGGAACGGAGGACGCCATGTAGGCGAGAACAGGAGACTGGCTGGTGTTCCCCGATCCGGACACCCACCTCGTCACGGCCGAGGTGACCGCGATCGCGAGTCCGCCGGTCGCGTTGAGACTCCTGTCAGCGATTGGAGCAGGCGCGGTCGTGCTGCTGGTCGAGGTGGCGTGGCTGGTGTGGCACGCTGGCCGCGATCCTGGTCCTGTTCCTCGTCGGCACCCGTGTGGCGGCGGGCAGGCTCGGTGGCGGGGGAGTGGTGGCCGCCGGAGCACTGGGCGGGCTGGCTGACGCGCACGCAGCGGCGAATGCAGCGGCTTCCCTTGCGCCGCAGTCGATCCCGGTGCACACAGCTGTGCTGGCGGGTGGTGCGGCGCTGGCCACGAACACGGCCGTGAAGCTCGTCCTGGCCACGGTGGCCGGTGGGCCGCGGTTCGCGTGCCAGCTCGCGGCACGGCTCGTGCCGGTCGTCGCCGCCGTCGGGCTGGGCATGGCCTGGTAGGCCGGGGACGAAGGTCCCGAACGGCGCGGGACCGCGGGCACTCACCTGCCGCGGCGCGGACCGCGAGGCTGAAGCACATGAGCGAGAACGAGTCCCGGCCCGTGGTGGTCGGCATTGATGGATCACCGGCCGCCCAGGCGGCGTTGCGGTGGGCCGTGGAGGATGCTCGGCGGCGCGGGTGCCCGGTCGACGTGATCACGGCATGGCACCCGGACTACGGCGGAATGATCGGCCCGGTGCCTGCCGAGATCCTGATCGCGATGTCCCCGCAGGTGATGAAAGACATGGCGCAGAAGGCACTCGACGGTGCGGTGCGCGGGTTCGAGGGCGTGGAGATCCGCCCGATCCTGGTCGAGGGCGACCCCGGGGACGCGCTCACCAAGGCGTCGGAGGACGCGGAGCTGCTCGTGGTCGGCAGCCGCGGGCACAACACGGTGGTCGAGGTCATCCTCGGCTCGGTCAGCTCCTACTGCGTGCACCATGCCGCGTGCCCGGTCGTCGTGATCCGGGAGCCGAAGGTCGAGAAGGAACACGCGCTCGCCGCTGCGGCCGCGTCGCTGACGCCTGGACCGCTGCTGTGAACGCGGCGGCGTTGCTGACGGACGGCACGGTCGTGACTGTGCGCGAGCTGGGCCCCGACGACGTGTCGGCCCTGCTCGAACTGCACCGCGGCCTGCCGATCGAGGACCGGTACCTCAGGTTCTTCAGCACGTCGCCACGACAGCTGGAGGACTTCGTCGAGCGGATGGTCTCGCCCGACCCGCCCCGGCACGTGGTGCTCGGCGCGTACCGCGAAGGCCGGCTGCTGGGTGCCGCGAGCTACGTGGTGGTGCGCGAGACGGACTTCGCGGAGGTCGCGCTGGTCGTGTCGCACGCCGAGCAGGCCCACGGTGTCGGCACCCTGCTGCTGGAGCACCTCGCGTCGCTCGCGCGGAGCCGGGGTGTGCGCCGCTTCACCGCCGAAGTCCTCACGATCAACGGCCGCATGCTTCGGGCGTTCACCGACATGGGCCTCGTCACGGGGATCGTGCCCGACGGCGAGGTGATCTACATCGAACTCGTGCTCGAGCCCGGCGAGGCCTACCTCGACGCGACGAGCGCCCGGGAGTCGCGTGCCGACGTCGCGAGCCTGACCCACGTGCTGCGACCCGCCTCGATCGCGGTGGTCGGCGCCGGGCGATCGCCAGGTTCGGTCGGGCACGCGGTACTGCACAACCTGGTCGACGGCAACTTCACCGGTGACCTGTACGCGGTGAACCCGCACGCGAAGTCGGTGGCCGGTGTCGACTGCTGCAGCTCGGTCGGCGAGCTGCCGGAGGCACCCGAACTGGCGGTGTTGTGCGTACCGGCGAAGGCTGTGCCCGCCGTCGCCGAAGAGTGCGGCCGCCGCGGTGTTCGCGCGCTGGTCGTCATCTCGTCCGGCGTGAACGCGGAGGAACTGCTGAAGCCGGTTCGAGCGCACGGCATGCGGCTCGTCGGACCGAACTGTCTTGGTGTGTCGACGAGTTCGCCGGGTGTGCGGATGAACGCGACGTTCGCCGATCACGGCCCGCTCGCTGGACGCATCGGGTTGGTCACCCAGTCCGGCGGCATCGCGATCGGTGTGCGGGAAGAGCTGCGCCGCCTCGGCCTCGGCCTGTCGAACCTGGTCTCCACCGGCGACAAGCTCGACATCAGCGGCAACGACCTGCTGATGTGGTGGGAACAGGATCGTGAGACGGCGATCATCGCGCTCTACCTGGAGTCCTTCGGCAACCCGCGCAAGTTCGCCCGCATCGCCCGCCGGGTCGCCGCGAGCAAGCCGGTGCTCGCGATCCGCGCGGCCACCAGCGAGGCCGGCCAGCGCGCCGCCGCCTCGCACACCGCGTCCACCGCCACCTCGTCGGTCACCAGGGACGCCTTGTTCCGCCAGGCGGGCGTGATCGCGGTCGACAGCGTGCCGGAACTGACCGACACCGTGATGGCGCTGAGCTGGCAACCGCTCCCGAGTGGACGGTCGGTCGCCGTGCTGAGCAACGCCGGCGGACTTGGTGTGCTGGCCGCGGATGCCTGTGTCCGCCAAGGCCTGCACATGGCCACACTCGGCGACGAGACCCGCACGGCGTTGGCACAGCTGGTCCCGCGGACGGCCAGCGTGCACAACCCCGTGGACACCACCGCGGTCGTCGACGAGGCGACCTTCGCCCGCTGCCTCGACGTCATCGGCGCGGACCCCGCTGTCGACGCCGTGATCACCGTGACGGTGCCGACCGCACTCGGCGACCCCACCGGCGGCGTGCACGACATCGCCGGCAAACCAGTGCTCGCGGCACGCACCGGCCAAACCGAACGGCTCGCGGGCGAAGTGCCCTGCTACGCCGAGCCCGCTCGCGCCGCCGCGGCACTGGCACGGCTGGCGGAACGCGCGGACTGGCTGGCCCGGCCGAGGGAGTTCGCCCGCCTGGGCCGGATCGACCTCGACGCGGCGAAGGCGATCGTCGCCCAGGGCCAGGGCTGGCTGCCGCCGGACGAGGTCGTGTCGCTGCTGACCGCGTTCGGACTTCCGGTGCTGGGCGGAACGCTCGCGACGACCGCGGAGCACGCGGTGGCCGCCCAGCAGGCCTACCACGTCCCGGTTGCGCTCAAGGCCGTCGCCGACGACCTGCTGCACAAGAGCGAGGGAGGCGGCGTGGAACTCGGCGTCACCGACGCGGGCGGGGTGGCGGAGGCATTCCGCGCGTTCCAGGAACGCTTCGGCGACCGGCTGCGCGGTGTGTTCGTGCAACCGATGGCCAAAGGCGGCCGCGAGCTGCTGGTCGGTGTCGTCACCGACGAGAAGTTCGGACCGCTCGTCGTCACCGGACTCGGCGGCGTGGACACCGACCTGCTCGACGACCGCGCGGCCGCACTCGCACCACTGTCCACAGCGGACGCCGACGACCTCCTGCACGGCTTCCGCACGGCGGGCCACGTGCTCGCGGGGGCAGACGAACAGGCCGTGCGGGAAGTGCTTTTGCGGGTGGCCGAACTGGCCGGCGCATTGCCGGAGGTCGTCGAGCTCGACATCAACCCGTTGGTGCTGACGGACACGGGGTGCGTGGTCGTGGACGCGCGAGTGCGCGTTGCCCAGGCCGAGCACACCGATCCGTTCCTGCGCCGCTTGCGCACCCCCTGACGAGAAACTCCGAAACCGAGGGAGACAGCCATGAGCACCAAGCCGATCGTGGTGGGCATCGACGGGACGCCCGCGTCGGACCGAGCGCTGGAGTGGGCCCTGGACGAGGCCGTCGTGCGCGGCTGCCCGGTGCACGTCGTTCATGCCTGGACCTTCGAGGCGCTCTCCGACTGGACCGAGACCACCGAACAACGCGCCAGGACGGAGTCGGGGGAGCTGATCGAGAAGGCGTTGCAGGCCGCCGGTGCGCGACGGCAGGAGCTGCCCGAGATCGTCCGCGAGAGCGTGCGCGGCGACGCCGCCGAGACGCTCGAGAAGGCTTCGGAGGGCGCCGCCATGCTGGTCGTCGCCTCGCACACCGGACACCGGATCCGTCAGATCGTCCTGGGTTCGACGAGCATGCACGTGGTGCGCCACGCGCACGCGCCGATCGTCGTCATCCCGGTGAACGACCGCGAGCTCGCGGAGAGCACGCGATGAAGGCCGCCGACGCGATGATCCGACCACTCGTCACCGTCGGACCGCGCGACTTCGCCCGCCACGCCGAGGGGCTGATGGACGACTTCGGCCTGACGATGCTGCCCGTCGTCGACGGGAACGTCTTCCTCGCCGTGGTGACCAAAGCCGGTTGCCGCGGTGGGGGCGACTCGCCCAAGGTCGAGCAGGTCATGTCGCAGCCGGCGCTGACGGTCGGGCCGGAGTTCGACGTGGCGACGCTCTTCGAGGCGATGACCCGCTACGAGGTGCTGTGCGTGCCGGTGCTCGACGACGGCCAGGTCATCGGCATGGTCACCCGGCTCGACGTGCTGCGGGCCATCAGCCACGACGACCCGCACCTGCGAGTGGGCCATGCCGCTGAGCACGGCTGACCGCGAGGACGTCGTCCACCACGGACTGCCGGTGGCCGAGGTCGTCCTGATCGCGGAGAGCGACGAGGTCACCGGTCTGTCCACCGCCCAGTGGCGGGACCGGCTGGCCGCGCTCGGGCCGAACGAGCTGCCCGCCCAGCGCGGGCAGAGCTGGGTGGTGCGGCTGCTCGGACAGCTGCACCACCCGCTCATCTACGTCCTGCTGGTGGCCGCGGGCATCACCGCGGCCCTGGGCGAGATCGTGGACGCCTCCGTGGTGTTCGGCGTCGTCGTGGTCAACGCCGTCATCGGGTTCATCCAGGAGGCGCGTGCCGAACACGCACTGGACGCCTTGACGGCGATGGTGCGCACCGAGGTGACCGTCGTGCGCGACGGTCTCACCGCACGGGTCCCGTCCGCCGAGCTCGTCCCGGGCGATCTGGTCGTGCTGGAGGCGGGCGACCAGGTCGGCGCTGATCTCCGGCTGGTCACCACGAAGGAGCTGCGCGTCGACGAGTCGGCGCTGACCGGTGAGTCTCTGCCGGTGGCGAAGAGTCCGGTGGCGTTGCCCTCGGACACCGCGCTGGCCGACCGCACCAACATGGCCTACTCCGGCACGCTCGTGACCGCGGGCGGCGGGCGTGGTGTCGTGGTCGCCACCGGCACGGACACCGAGATCGGCCGGGTGCACCGGTTGGTGAGCACGACTGCGACCGTGGAGACGCCGCTCACGCGCAAGCTCGCGCGGTTCAGCCAGATCCTGACTGTGGTGATCCTCGGGCTCGCGGCGGTCAGCGTCGTGGTCGGCGTGCTGCGCGGCGAGCCGCTCGCCGAGATGGTCACCGCGGCTGTGGCTCTCGCGGTCGGCGCGATCCCGGAGGGCCTGCCCGCCGCCGTCACCGTGACGCTGGCGATCGGGGTGGCCCGGATGGCCCGGCGCAACGCGATCATCCGGCGATTGCCCGCTGTCGAGACCCTGGGCAGCACCACGGTCATCTGCACCGACAAGACCGGAACCCTCACCGCCAACGCGATGACCGTCGGAACGGTGATCGTGGGGGACAGGCGGTTCGAGCTGTCGGGCATCGGCTACGCCCCGAGCGGAACCGTCACACCCACGGCGACTCCGGCGTTGCGCGAGTGCCTGCTGGCCGGTCTGGCGTGCAACGACGCGCGCATCGTTCAAGACGGCGAGCGCTGGCTGCCCGTCGGGGATCCGACCGAGGCCGCGCTTGTCGTGGCCGCGCGCAAAGCCGGGCTCTCCCACGACGACGTGCCGGAACGAGTGGACACGCTGCCGTTCAGCTCGGAACGGCTGTTCATGGCGACGCGGCACGCGAACGACGTCGTGTACGTCAAGGGCGCGGTCGAACGCGTGCTCGCCCTCGCCGGGCTCGACCACTGCGCCGAAGCCGAGGAACTGGCCCAGGCCGGACTGCGTGTGCTGGCGATCGGACGTGTGGCCGGTGCGGAGCTGTCCGAGGAAGGCCTGCGGGGCAACGTGGAGCTCCTCGGCGTCGTCGCCATGAGCGACCCCGCCCGCCCCGAGGCCATCGAGGCCGTGCACGCCTGCCAGGCCGCCGGCATCGAGGTCAAGATGATCACTGGAGACCACCCGGCCACCGCCCGCACGATCGCGGCGGAGTTCGGCATCTCCTCCGTCCACGCCCGCGTCGCGCCCGAGGAGAAACTGCGGCTGGTCAAGGAGTTCCAGGCAGGCGGCGAGGTCGTCGCGATGACCGGCGACGGCGTGAACGACGCTCCGGCGTTGCGGCGCGCGGACATCGGTGTGGCGATGGGCAAGGGCGGCACCGAGGTGGCCAAGCAGGCCGCGGACATGGTGCTGACCGACGACAACTTCTCGTCGATCCGCGCCGCCGTGGAGGAAGGCCGCGCGGTCTTCGACAACCTGCGCAAGTTCATCATCTGGACGCTGCCCACCAACATGGCCGAGGGCCTGGTGATCCTCACGGCGATCCTGCTCGGAGCGGCGCTGCCGATCCTGCCGGTGCAGATCCTGTGGATCAACATGACCACCGCGGTCGCACTGGGGCTCACGCTGGCCTTCGAACCGCGCGAAGCGGATGTGATGAACAGACCGCCGTTGCCGCCGTCGTTGCCGTTGCTGACCCGGCAGGTCGTCGGCCGCATCGTGTTCGTCTCCGCGATCCTGCTCGCGTGCTCGTTCGGCGCGTTTCGCTGGCAGCTCGCCTCGGGCGCCACGCTGGAGGTCGCGCGCACGGTCGCCGTGAACGTGTTCGTCGGCGCCCAGATCGCGTACCTGGTCAACTGCCGGTCGCTGGAGAAGTGGCGGCCGGGCACCGGCCCGAACCGGTGGCTGTGGGTGGGCGTGGCGCTGACGGTGGGGCTGCAGTTGTTGCTGACCTACGGACCGTTCATGAACACGCTGTTCCACACCGCTCCGCTCGGGTGGCAGCCGTGGCTGGTGGTATTCATGCTGAGTGCGGCGGCCTACGTCGCCGTGGAGCTGGAGAAGTGGCGGCAGCGCCACGGGAAAGGCAGCTGATGGCCAAGCTGGGGCGCGAGGTCTACGAGCAGGAGCTGCTGCGGTTGCAGACCGAGCTGGTGAAGCTGCAGGAGTGGGTGAAGGCCACCGGCGCCCGGCTGGTGGTGGCGTTCGAGGGCCGCGACGCCGCGGGCAAGGGCTCGGCGATCAAACGCATCACCGAGCACCTCAATCCCCGCGTCGCCCGGATCGTGGCCCTGCCCGCGCCCAGCGAACGCGAGCGCACCCAGTGGTACTTCCAGCGTTATGTGGCACATCTGCCGGCGGCGGGCGAGATCGTGCTGCTGGACCGCAGCTGGTACAACCGCGCGGGCGTCGAACGCGTGATGGGCTACTGCACGCCGGAGGAGCACCGGTTGTTCCTCCGGCAGTGCCCGCTGTTCGAGCGGATGCTCGTCGAAGACGGCGTCCTGCTGCGCAAGTACTGGTTCTCGGTCAGTGACGCCGAGCAGGAACGCCGGTTCCGCAAGCGGCTCGACGACCCGCTCAAGCAGTGGAAGCTGTCCCCGATGGACCTCGAGTCGTTGACGCACTGGGAGGACTACTCGCGCGCCAAGGACGAGATGATGGTGCACACCGACATCGCCGAATCACCTTGGTACGTGGTGGAGGGCGACGACAAGCGCCGGGCGCGGATCAACATGATCGCCCACCTGCTCAGCACGATCGACTACCACGAGGTCACCGCACCGAAGATCAAGCTGCCCGCGCGGCCACCGTCGAGCGGCTATCAGCGCACGGCACGTGCGTTGCAGCGGGAAGTGCCGGATCACGCAGCCAAGCTCGTCTGAACGTCGGAGAAGAAGCCCTGGGCCGCAGCAAGACTCGCCCGGCAACGGAGGCCGTTGAGGAGCAGTCGCGGTACCAGCGGTGCAGCCGGCACCCGACGCGCTCCAGCAGGTTCCGCCCGAACTCCTTCCTCGGCGAGCATCACAGCGAGACCAGGGGCTCATCGGTGACGAGACCAAGGTCCCTGGGGCCCACAGCTTCCACCCGGAATCCTTGATTCTGGAGGTGGACCATGACCGCGAACCCGATGCCCCGACTCGTCCGGAGGGTGTTTCCCGGACGCAATCCGCTCGCCACGTACGGCGATCGCCTTGAGGGCGCGGTGCTCGCGCTGGGGGTCGTGGTGACACTGTTCGCCGTCCCGGTGGCAGGTGCGATCGGCTCGGAGATCTACGCGACGCACGAGTCGCGCGTCGAGGTCGAGCAGAGGAGCCGGACCCAGGTGGAGGCGGTGCTCGTGCAGGACGCGCCTTCGATGAGTGGAGCCTCCAGCAGCGAAGCGCTGGTGGAGAGGACCGAGGCGACCGCGTCCTGGCACACGCCCGACGGGACTGCTCGGTGGGGTGTCGTTCGAGCGCCGTACGGTGCCGAGGCCGGTACCGCTGTGCGGATCTGGGTGGATCTCGGCGGTGAGGTTTGTCGGGCTGCCGCGGGACTTCTTCGCCGCGGTGCGTGCGGACGCCGCTGAGCGTTCGGTGAAGTTCAGCCCGCAGACC